>DAIPLH010000527.1:695-1739 GCA_036769325.1 Bacteroidota bacterium | reverse complement strand
GTGAGAAGGACTGGCCTCCATCGGAAGCGAAAAAGCCAGGACGATGACCGCGGCCAGCCATACTCCCAGAACTATTTTCTGCATGGATGACTCAGTCTTTCCAAATATACCCGAAAAGCATGGAAGAAGCCGTTACATTCACAACAATATACGCAATCAGGAACTGAAATTCACCCAAAGCCTCGGTAATGGTCCCTCCTTCCGCGGACAGCCGCGTCATGTCGATAACAACCACAAGGAGCGGGAGAAGCAGAGGAAGTGCAAGAACCGGGAAGAGTGGCCCCTTTGTATTTGCCTTCGCAATAATTGCAGCAATGATTGTTGCACTCGAGGCGAGCCCTATGCTCCCAAGAAGGACTGTCAGCCAGAATAACCCAGTGGTTTTGATGATGAACTCGGAGAGGAGAAAGCCATAGAGCCCTACGGCGAGAATGTTCATACTGATTGTGAGAAGTGTGTTGAAGAGCAGCTTCCCGAACAGGATCACGCCCGGCGGTGCAAGAAGTTGGAGGGTCATGGAAGTTCCCCGTTCCTCTTCTGTCACAAAGGTCCGTGAAAGGCCCGACATCGACGAGAAGAATATCACAACCCAGAGCATTCCTGAGAGGACGTCAATTCTTGTGGTGCCCCCGCCGATGGAGAAGACCACAATCGAAATCGTAGAGATGATGAACATGAGGAGGGCGCTCATAGCATAACGTGTTCGGAGCTCGGATCGAAGATCCTTTATCAGAACCGTCAACACCGGCTTCAGGAACTTTTTCAGACGTGACTCAGACTCTGACATCAAGATTCACCATTGTGGTATACTCCTCAACCTCATTCGCGTCGTTTGTTGCAATGATTAACGCCCCCCGTTCGGATTGCGCAGCCATCAGTTGTCGAACGAGATCCTTTCCCTCGCTGTCAAGGTTGGACATCGGTTCGTCGAGGAGGAGAATGGAGGGATTGTGAATCAACGCGAACGCGTACTTCAGTCGCTGCTTCATCCCGGATGAGAATACCCTCAAGGGAGAATTCTTGAACCTTGCCAGCCCGGTTCGG
>DAIPLH010000527.1:0-685 GCA_036769325.1 Bacteroidota bacterium | reverse complement strand
TGCGCAGGACCGCGGCGAGGTCGTACTTCATGAGGAGGGTCTCGAACTCGTTGATGGTCAAGGCCGCGAATCGAAAGCGCGAAAATGAGATTTTCCCGGGCCGACAGTTCGTCATAGAGGTTAAGGTAAGGGGAAACGAAACCAAGACGGGAATGCGGATATGATCCTTCGCTTGTATCACCTCCGAATATGAAGGTCCCGTGTGTGGGAGTGAGAACATGGGCAATAACTTTCATGAGTGTTGACTTTCCTGATCCATTCTTCCCGGTAATGAGGAGTGTCTCCCCCACTGCGAGTGAAAAGGATATTCTCTGAAAGATTACCCGTCTGTTGAACTCCTTCTTAAGGTCAATAGCGGTTATTAGTTTCTCCACACTATCTCCGGACAAGAGCAAATTTTCCTTTGGCCATCCTGCCGTTCCCCGTGGCTGCGAAAAAATAGATTCCTGTTTGCGCGACATCGCCGGAGGCTGTCTTTCCGTCCCATCGAACGACACGCTTACCGTTCTCAAGGCCTGTAATAACGGTCCCGGAATAGACAAGCGACATATCGCTCGAAAAGATCAACAACTGCACATCGGGTGGGTAGTCAGATCCGAGAGGGACATTCAAGGATCGATGAATGCCTGGAGAGAACGGGCTCGGAAAGGGGTCTTGCGACGCACCTGGCAGTAACTCTGCTCCA
>DAIPLH010000191.1:3815-6078 GCA_036769325.1 Bacteroidota bacterium | reverse complement strand
CGACGCACACCATGGCAATTGTGTTGTCGCTCTCCGTTGCAGCCGCGGGCTCGCTCCTCGCTTTCGTCGTTTTCTACTGGCGGAGACTCAGCGCCGATGCAGTTGTTGCACGTTTCTCATCTCTTCACCGTTTCCTCCAAAACAAGTGGTACTTCGACGAGCTTTACGACAGGGTGGTCGTCAGGGCCACACTGGCCTGGACGGGGGTCCTGAACTGGTTTGACGCAAGAGCCATTGATGGAGTTGTCAATGGCGCGGCATCATGGACCAGGGCGCTTGTGTTTGGCTACACGGATCACGCAAGAGAACAGAAGACCCAGGCCCGGATATATCTCGCGGTTGCTGTTGTGTGCAGTGTTGTCATTGCAGGCTTCAGCATCGACTGGTTCTGGCCGATGGAAGTCACATTCTGGTCCACACTCCTGGCTCTTGCAGAGATCCTGCTTGTGGGCGGTCTTGCACTATTTCTCTTTTGGGCAGGAGCGGGTGGGTTTGACCGGTACGTGGTCGATGGCATCGTCAATGCAACCGCATATCTCTCGGGATTCGGCGGACTGATTCTCAGAAAATTTCAGACGGGCAAGGTTCAGAACTACCTCGTCTTCGCAGTGATGGGGGCGATGGCTCTCTATTTTCTTTTCCGCATCATCTAAATTGATTCTGTTCCCGGAAGGATGACACACTAATGGAAATGTTCGGACTCGGTATCCTCTCATGGATTACTTTTCTTCCCGTGATCGGGATGGTGCTTGTCATGATGATCCCGAAAGAGCAACGGGATGCGATGCGATGGACATCGCTGGTGATCAGTGCGACCCAACTCGTTCTCTCGCTTGCTGTTGTCATGCACTTCGACAAGACGCTTGCCGGAGTCAACTCCCAGGCGGGTATGCAGTTTGTCGAAAAATTCTCGTGGATCGATATCAAGAGTGTTGCCTGGTTTGGGCGTCTTCACATCGAGTATTTCATTGGCATCGACGGAATCAGTGTCACCATGGTTTTGCTGACCGCCTTGATTGGCCTTGTTGCTGTGATCTCCTCCTGGACGATTGAGAAATCTGTCAAGGGCTACTTCGTGATGCTCCTGCTGCTCAACACCGGCATGATGGGTGTGTTTGTCTCGCTCGACTTTTTCCTCTTTTATGTTTTCTGGGAAGTAATGCTTCTCCCGATGTATTTTCTGATTGGCATCTGGGGAGGAGCGCGCAGGGAATACGCGGCGATCAAGTTCTTCCTTTATACTCTCTTTGGCAGTGTTCTGATGCTCCTCGCCATGATTGCCCTCTATTTCAGTACGTGGATTTACGTAGGGGCTGACGGGCTCTCATACACGGTTTCCGAGGCAACAAAGATGGGTCTCGAGGGGATGGAGAAAGTTTATGGCTTTAATATGCTCGCCATGATGGACCCCGCCAGCTACGACCCGGGCTCTCTTCTGGCGGGAGTTCACACGACATGGCGATACGCGGCTTATATCGCGCTGTTTATCGGATTTGCGATCAAGGTCCCAACCTTTCCGTTTCACACCTGGCTTCCTGATGCGCATGTCGAGGCGCCGACGCCAATCAGCGTTATTCTTGCGGGTGTTCTGCTGAAAATGGGGACCTACGGAATGCTGAGGATCAGCTTCCCGATGTTTCCGGACGCGATGTCTCATTACTCATGGGCTCTTGCTCTTATCGGCGTGATCAGCATGATCTATGGCGCCCTGGTCGCCATGGCACAGACTGACTTCAAGAAACTCATTGCCTACTCGAGCATCAGCCATATGGGAGTTGTGATACTCGGTATCTCATCCATGAACACGCAGGGGATCACCGGTGCGGTGTTCCAGATGTTCAATCATGGGACGATCACCGCAATGCTCTTCCTGATCGTGGGAGTGATCTATGACCGGGCCCATACGCGCGGGATCAATGAGTTCGGCGGGCTGATGAACAAGATGCCCCGCTATGCGGCGGTGATGACGGTCGCCTTTTTCGCGGCGCTCGGTCTCCCGGGCCTGAGCGGGTTCATCAGTGAGGCATTCTCTCTGCTCGGGGCGTTCCAGACATTCAGAACGTTGACGATTATTTCAGCAGTTACGATTGTGCTGACCGCGGCATATATGCTCTGGGTGCTGCAGCGGGTGTTCCTCGGTACGTTGCCGGAAAAGTGGAAAGATCTTAAGGACATGGACGGCAGGGAAATGGTGATGCTTCTCCCGCTTGCCGCGATCGTCATCTTCCTCTACACCCGTTGCTGGCGCAGCACGCTCCTGGTT
>DAIPLH010000191.1:0-3805 GCA_036769325.1 Bacteroidota bacterium | reverse complement strand
ATCCTTGACCTCATGAATTCGTCCATCAACCACCTCTCCGGGATTCTGCAACAGTCGGGATCAGCCGTGATGATGGGGATGAACTAAGGTCATGACTGAGCAGCTCTTCGCTGATTTAAGACTGTTCGTTCCCGAGGTAGTCCTTGTTCTGACCTTCCTTGCTGCTATCCTTGCGGATCTCATCTTCCGGCGATCCCCGGTCGTTACAGCTTCCGTGGCTTTGGGGGGGCTCGCCACGGCCGGGTTCTGTCTCCTGGGACAGGCGGGCGAGGAGGGGTCCTTGTTCGGGAACATGATTGCCGTCGACCCTTTTGCCGTCTTTTTCAAGCTCCTGATTATCCTCTGCACAATCCTGATTCTGGTCTTCTCGCTGGCTTCATCCGAACTCAACACGAAGGGAAGAAAACTTGGTGAATATTATTCACTGCTTATTGCGCTAAGCCTCGGCCTGGTATTGATGGCGGGAGCGAGCAATTTGCTGATGATGTATCTTGCGGTGGAGCTTTCTTCGATCACCTCGTACATCCTTTCGGGCTACACCCGCGAGGCGCCTGATTCGAGTGAGGCCTCTCTCAAGTATGTCATCTATGGCGGGTTGTCGTCCGGGGTGATGATCTATGGGATCTCGATTATCTATGGTCTGACCGGCGCGTTTGATATTTACCAGATCAACAAGGTCCTCGCATCCGGGGGCATCAATGATGCAACGCTGCTTATTGCCGGCATCATGACCCTTGTGGGGTTTGGGTACAAGATCTCCGCTGTCCCGTTCCATTTCTGGACGCCTGATGTGTACGAGGGTTCACCGATTACAATCACTGCCTTTCTTTCCGTCGCGTCGAAGGCGGCGGGATTTGCCGTCCTGATCAGGTTCCTGAAGACAGTATTCTTTGATCCGGCTGCGTCAAGTCTCGCGGGTGGCATCTGGGTATCACTGCAATCGTTTGACTGGCCTCTTCTCCTCGCGATGCTCTCAGTCCTCACCATGACGCTTGGGAATCTAGTCGCGCTCTGGCAAAACAACCTCAAACGCCTCCTTGCTTATTCAAGCATTGCTCATGCCGGCTATCTTCTGACAGGAATCGTTGTGGTGAGCAATGCGGGACTCTCTGCCATTCTGATTTATTTCGTTGCCTACTTCTTTATGAACTTAGGCGCTTTTTACGTCGTCATGCTCATTGCGAATGCAACGGGGTCAGAGGACATCGAGAGCTATAAAGGGATGGCGGCGAGAGCGCCGTTTGCCTCATTTGCATTGGCACTGTTTCTCATCTCGCTCACCGGTCTTCCGCCAACAGTGGGATTCATCGGGAAGCTGTATCTCTTTGCGGCGTTGCTTGACAGCGGCTGGGTTTGGCTTGCCGTGGTTGCCGCGTTGAATACGGTGATTTCATTGTATTACTACGTGCGCATCTTTCGCAACATGTACCTCAGACCCGATGAGAATCCCGGCGAACCGATCAAACTTGGCGCCGTTCAAATGGCAACCTTGCTGGTCCTCGTTGTTCCCGTTCTGTTGTTAGGCCTTTACTTCACACCCCTGGTTGAGCTGGCTCAGGCGTCGGTGAGGATTTTTGGGACGCCCTGAGTGAGGAGTGAGGAGACTGAGAATGGAAAAGCCTGCGGATCACGCAGGCTTTCGTGTTTTCAGGGACGGCGGGTTGGCCCGTTTGCTCCACCACCCCTTTATCCCCTCCTCAGTAAGGAGGGGAGGCAAGCGTTTTGGAATTGGGGCTTCGAGCATTGGTGCTTCCTTCGGATTTCGATATTCGGATTTCGAGTTTCCAAAGAGGTGGGTTCATAGAACTCTGCTTGTCTTGACATCCGCAGCCGGTCCTCGTACCTTTCTCTTCAACCTACCTTGGGATCGAGCAAATGCCTCAAACCATGGCAACACTCCCGTTTGTCCTGCTTGCTCGTATCCTTCCCATGATCTTGTTTTGTTCCTCAGCTGAAGCACAGGAACTAGTCGGTAGGCTGTTCCGAAGGGTAAGTAGTGTCAGCAACTTCGAATTCGCGGTTTATAACAACGGGGATACGTATGGGGGGCTGAAGTGTGAGTCAGGGAATCAATGTACGCATGATGCATACGCTCATTGGCCGCGAGGTTCATTCCACATGGATGGCCATTCCCCCAGCGGTTTCGCGTTCTTAACGAGAAAGGGAGGGCAGTTGATGACTTCCGATGCTGGATTCATTTACCCTCCCTTTGCTGAAGAAGAACCCTTCTCGGGGATGGTTCCAGGCCTGATTGGCGACCCTCTCGCAGGTTACGATTCTGTATTTCAGGGGGCCGGATGGCTCTATGCTGACGACGGAGACTACGTTATCTACTCAAGTCTTGATCATGACTCTAATGGAGTAAACACTACCGGTTCCAATTTCAATGACTGGCCTATTCGGCTGGTCGATGGGAGAGGGCAGTATATACGTGACCCTGATGTTCGATCAAACTATCCTCCCGTTTATCGATCTGACGAGGACATGTTTTGCGTGTTCAAAGACACCGATACGCGGTTTGACTATTGGTACACAGAACCCGGTGGTCGTAGCGAGCCGATCGGTATTGAGGTACAGAATTCCATCTATTCATGGGGTTGGGGTCCCGGAAGGGACGTCGTATTGTTTCAATATGACATCACGAATAGGAGCAATAGTCCGCTCGACAGTTCTTATGTGGCGTTCAGCTATGGTTTGTTCCTCACGGGCCCAGGTAGATCACCGTTTGATCCAACCCTAAGTTCAGCCCTAGAAATTTCTCACGAGTCCAATAGAAGCCTACCGTACATCAGACCGACAACCCCTAGTGAATGGATCCCCGAGAATTGGAGCGCCACGGACATCCCGCCAACGATCGGATTTCCATTGCTTGAGGCTCCTGAGGGATTCAACGGAGTGCCTCTCGGAATCCATCAAGTTGAGTGCAATGAAGCTGCGTACACATTCCGACAAGATCCTCCCGATACGCTGGGAGACCTCCTTTCTGAAGGAAATGACTCGATTGCATATCGCACACTTTCCAATCTTCGCATTGTTGCCCAAGGATCTGCGTTCTATTGTGAAACCAATCCCTGGGGTCCCGTGGTGAACGTTGGTCCCTTCCCAATTGACACAGGGAGCACAGTCCGGGTTACATTTGGCATCATGTTCTCAGACAGTCTTCCGCATCTTCTCATATTGCACGACTTCATCACCCGCGTCTACAACAACAACTTTGCGCGTCCATCTCCACCTCCGACACCAGAGCTAACTGCGACAGGCCTGAACCGGAGTGTGAAGCTTTCGTGGGACAACACGGCCGAGAGTGCAACGGATGTAATCATACCGGATAGTTTAGGCAGACCCTTTGTCGGGTATAGCTTGCTCAGAGCAGAGAGCATAGAGGGACCGTACTTAGAGCTTGCCCGCTGGCATGTGGACACACTCCTTGTCTATGAGTATCTGGATACAGGTGAGGATCTCGAGGGGGGCTTGAAGAACAATGTCACCTACTATTACCGTTTGCTTTCCTTTGACGAAGGGGCAGTGAAACTCAAGCTCGATCCGATGGAGTCACCAGCAGTTGAGGGAGTCAATGCCGTGAGCGTTATACCGACAACAGAACCCTCAGATGCAACCTCAGAAGGGAGTGACGGGTCGTTGGTAGGTGGCAATTTAGGAGGTGTCTCAGTACCAGTACTTAAGCCCACGAACACGACGAACTTCAACCGTCTTTTGAGTGGAAGAGACTTGACCCTTAAGCTCTCTGCAACCAGTAACGGTATCGGCTATACACTTCCGGTCACCATCACAGACTCGATCTCAG
>DAIPLH010000005.1:2368-22137 GCA_036769325.1 Bacteroidota bacterium | reverse complement strand
AAATGTTACTGACGCCCAGACTGGTATGCACGCCGGGAAGCTCCTTTTTGATCAGGCGGATCGCTTCGATGGTCTCGGTGCCGGCACGACGGAACTCTTCATCACCCGATCCAAGGGTGAATGTGAGAGTATCAAAAATAAGGTCGGACGGCTTCATTCCTCCCTTGATGACCAGATCGTAGATTCTCCGCGCGACCAACAGCTTCTTCTCAGCGGTCTTCGCCATCCCTGTTTCATCGATTGTCAGGGCAACAACGGCAGCACCATATTGTTTGCACAACCGGACGATGGCATTCAATCGCCCTTCCCCATCTTCGAGATTGATGGAATTCACGACCGGTTTTCCCCCGATGAGCTGAAGCACTGATTCAAGGACCGGTGGTTCGGTGGAGTCGATCATGATCGGTAGGGTGACCTGGGTATTGAAACGCGAAACAATCTGTTTCATGTCCTCCGCTTCGTTACGGCCGACGTATGCGGCGCAGACGTCCACCATATGGGCGCCTTCCCTGGCCGCCTCCTTGCCCATCGCAACAATTCCTTCCCAATCCTCCCTGAGGAGGAGTTCTTTGAACTGCTTGCTTCCGTTTGCATTGACCCGCTCACCGATCAGGACTGGTGGAGGATCGATATGAAACGGTACTGCCTGGTACAGACTCGCAGCCCCCGGAACAAAGTCATACACACGCCTTTTCGGACCAAGATGACCGACTGCCTCAACGAGCTGGCGGATGTGTTCCTTCGTCGTACCACAACATCCTCCAACAATACTGACACCGAGGTCGACGACAAAATGAGAGAGGAAGCTGACGAACTCCTCAGGGGAAAGCTTGTAGTGTGCATGACCACCGACATTCTCAGGAATTCCCGCATTCGGCATGACGAACAGTGGCTTGGGACTCGCGCTGCTCAGGGACCTGACGTGCTCCGACATTTCCATCGGTCCCGTTGCACAGTTCATACCTATTGCAGCAACGTCAAACGGCTCGAGGGTGGCAAGCGCCGCGGTAATTTCTGATCCCAGCAACATGGTCCCCATCGATTCGATCGTGACCGACACAATCACCGGAACACTCCGGCCCGTTTCCTCCATCGCTCCAAAGACTCCGAAGAGAGCCGACTTCGACTGAAGCAGATCCTGACAGGTTTCCACCACGAGAAGGTCCACCCCTCCATCCAACAGTCCCTTTGCCTGAACCTTGTATGAATCGGCCATTGCCCGGAACCCGATGTGTCCCAACGAAGGAAGCTTGGTAGTCGGCCCCATCGATCCTGCGACAAACCTGGGCCGCGCAGCAGTTGAGTAGCCTGAGGCGACCTTCTTCGCAATCTGTGCAGCACAGAGGTTCAGTTCGTAGGCAATCCCCTCCAGGTTGTATTCTGCGAGAACAATCGACGCACCTCCGAAGGTATCGGTCTCGATGACATCACAGCCTGCTTCCAGGTAGTCAGCATGAACCTGCTCAACGGCGGCCGGCTTTGTCATCACGAGATATTCGTTGCAGCCGTTATACTGCTCGCCGCCAAAATCATCGGCATTCAGGTTCTGCCCCTGAAGGTGTGTCCCCATCGCGCCATCGAAGACAACAACTTTCTCGTTCAGAATTTCGGTAAAGGATTTCATCGTTCAGTCCTGAAGAACTCAGATTTGTACAACCCGCACAAACAAGAACGGCGAGCCCTGCCCGCCGTCATCTTCCCAGCAATTGACGGCTTTCAGTTCCTTGATACAGTTTCGGGAACGACGCCGGAAATAAAGGCAAACGAATACAGTGAGAGTGGATTCGGCCCGGTCTCAAGACAGAGCGTGTGATCATCAGGTTCCCGATTCCGGGTGAGGCTGTAGGATCGGGGCCCGGACACACGAATGAAGCTTCTCCCATCCTCTGCGAACATGATATCACCACCCTTGTTCTCTTCGTTCAGAAATTGCCCGTCCTGGCTGACCGTTACCTCGAACCCGGGGTCCCTGTCAGGTGAAAGGACAGCGTGGGCCTCAACGGCGTGATAGCGCACCAGGAGACGGCCCGGTTTCCCTTTGCCGGAATCCAGCTTGAGGGAATCACGGCCGTTGTACCAGCTCCCGACGGCGTAAATCTTCCCGTCGATATAGATCTCAGGATCAAGATACTCGTCGACCGATTCAGGCAGTGGGTTCGCCGCGTTGCCAATGTTCCCCCGCAGGTATCCGGCGTGAATATCCGGTGTTACTCTGTAACGAACCGCCCCGCGTCTGTCTTCTTCACGGATTGGCTCCGACGGCAAAGGAAGGGACTCAACTGCAGAGAGCCCGTGGAGCAATGACCTGATTGCATGCTCAATACTCTCGTAGTCACCATCCCCGGTGCAATGATATCGCACAAAACCTTCCTGATCGAGCAGGATGATGGAGGGAGTCGACCGGACGTCATACATCGAGGCAACCTGGTGCTGATTGTCGCACACGACAGGGTAGGTCATCCCAAGTCGTGCGATTGCTTTCATGACCTCTTCGGGTCTGGAAGAAAAATCATACTTCGGGATGTGAACACCAACGACGATCAGCCCATGAGACCCATAGCGACGCAACCATTCGCCGACATACGGGATCGAGCGCTGGCTTGCGACCGAGCTGAAGTCCCAGAATTGAAGGAGGATAACGTTTCCGCGGAGGGCAGAGATCGGGACCGGTTCGGAGTTGAACCAGTATTCTCCGGACAGCTCAAACGACCGCCGTGTGCGTGGCGGAATCTCGCTCATCGTCATCCCCATCTTCCTTTCGTTGTCATCGTCAAAGAAAATATAGAGAAGGGAGTGAAGAATTGCAAGGAAGAGCTAGTGGTTCAAATTCGAAGCCCGAATAGCAATTTCCCAAAAGGGGTTAGTAATAGTTTTTCAACGCAGAGACGCAGAGAACGCCGAGAATCGCAGAGGTTGTGTCAATGGCTTCAAGACATTTATGATTCTCTGCGGTATCTCTGCGTGCTCCGCGCCCGCCCGCCGTCATTGTTCGAACATTGGTCGGGCGGGTCTCCGCGATTTCTTCTATCCGGGAAAATCCGAAATTCCAAATCGGAATTTGACACTTTGGATTTCCCTCCCCGGCCTCGCCCGAGGCTCGGCCGAGGGCGGGCGGATTTCGGATATTCGGATTTGGAGCTACGACCGATCCTTTTCGCCTCTTTCTGTTCCTTCGATCACAATAACAAACTCTCCTTTAAGCTTCAGCCGGCTTGCTTCCTTGTGCAGCTTTTCCGCAGTGCCATGAAAGACCTGCTCGTCGGGCATCGTCAGATTGAACGCGATACAGATTCTCCGTCGGTCGCCGAAGCAGTCTGCCAAATCGCGCAGCAGGGCGAGCATGCGATACGGGGTATCCATGAGAACTATTGTCTGCTTTTCCTGCTGCAGGCGCCTGAGTTCACCCCGTCTGCGCTCCTTCTTTGGCGAGAGCCACCCATAGAACAGAAACCTGTCGATGGTAAATCCGGAAACCGTGAGGGCGGGAAGAAGGGATGAAGCGCCTGGAATTGGAACGATCTTAACTGAATGCTCGATCGCTTTGCCGACTAGGAGTCGTCCCGGATCAGAGAACACGGGTGTCCCGGCATCAGAGATGAGGGCTACAGACTTGCCCGCCTTGAGATGTTCGAGGATATGGAAGGTCGAAGCGGTTTCATTGTGTTCGTTCAACTGGTCGAGCGGCCTGGTGATGCTGAAATGACGCAGCAGCTTCTCCCCCTCCCTGCGCTCCTCACAAACCACGAGATCCACATGTCTTAGGACCTCCAGAGCCCGGATCGAGATGTCGTCATAGTTGCCGATCGGGGTTGCAACAAGATAGAGTGTGCCGCTCATCTGAGATGAGCCCCGGGGTCAACCTCCGTGGGATTATTTCCCTGTGTGCCCAAAACCACCTGCACCGCGGGTAGTCTCTCCCAGAGAATCCTCTTCTTCCCACCGGACCCGGGAATAGGGTGCCACGATGAGTTGGGCAATTCTGTCACCGCGACGGATGATAAAATCCGATTTCCCGAAATTCGTCAGGATTACTTTGATCTCGCCGCGGTAGTCGGCATCGATTGTTCCGGGAGAATTCATGATCCCGATCTGATGCTTGATGGCGAGTCCGCTTCGCGGTCTCACCTGTGCCTCATACCCCTCTGGCAATGCAATGGCAAAGCCGGTAGGTATCAGCGAGGTAGTGCCGGCAGCAAGGATGAACTCACCGTCCACCGCCGCGCAGAGGTCCATTCCGGCGGAATGCTCTGTTGCATAGGCCGGAAGCGGAAGGTCATCCGAGGATTCATTCACCCTGTTGATCTGAACCACGATGGGGGATGTCACGGTCGGGACCTGCCGTTAGTTGGTGAGACAGTGGGGGCGCTTGCGCGCCGGAATCAGGGTGGAATCGCCGGCCGGCTCACGATTCCTGGTAACCCGTTTCTCGAATTCGTCGCGGAACCTGTGGATCATGCTCTGGACCGGCCACGCAGCCGCATCACCGAGCGCGCAGATGGTGTTCCCTTCGATGTTGTTCGCGACATCAAGGAGCAATTCGATGTCGCCTTCGCGGCCTTCTCCCGCTTGAAAGCGTTGCAGGAGCTTGAACATCCAGCCGGTACCCTCACGACACGGAGTGCATTGACCGCATGACTCATGGTAGTAGAACTTCGTGATGCGTGTGATGACGGCGATCAGGTCGGTGTCTTCATCCATGACGATCATCCCCGCTGTTCCCACCGACGAACCGGCAGCCTTGAGACTATCGGCATCCATACGGACGCCTTCGATCGACTCACCACGCATGATCATCGTGGAAGACCCGCCCGGAATGAGGGCTTTGATTTTTTTTCCGCCAGTCACTCCGCCCGCGTATTTTTCAATGATGTCGGTCAGCAGCTCACCGGTCGGCATTTCGTACACACCGGGTTTGTTGACATGTCCGCTGACGCCAACGAGGATCGGTCCCGGATGCTTTGGATTACCAATCTTCGAATATGCCTCCCAGCCCATTTTCAGGATCAGTGGAACGTTTGCAAGTGTTTCGATATTGTTGATCGTGGTCGGACAACCCCAGACACCGTATTGAGCAGGGAAGGGCGGCTTTACCCGGGGGTAACCTCTCTCGCCCTCGAGTGAATTCATCAGCGCGGATTCTTCTCCGCAGATATATGCTCCCGCGCCACGGTGGAGATAGATGTTTGTGCCGAAACCGGAATCAAGAATATTCTGGCCGATGTAACCCTTTGCATAGGCTTCGTCGACGGCCTTTTGAAGCATCTTGATCCATTTGTTGTACTCTCCCCGGATATAGATGTAGGCGGTCTGAATTCCCATCGCGTAGCAGGCAATGACCGTCCCTTCGATAAGCAGATGCGGGTTGAACTCGAAGATCTGCCTGTCCTTGAACGTACCCGGCTCACTCTCATCTCCGTTCACACAGAGATACTTGGGCTTGTCGGTTTTTTTCGGCATGAAGGACCACTTGAGGCCGGTCGGGAAGCATGCCCCACCGCGTCCGCGCAGGTTGGACTTCTTCACTTCGTCCACCACCTCTTCGGGCTTCATTGCAAGGGCTTTGCGCAGCATTGCATAGCCGCCGTGGGCTTCATAGACATCGATCTTCGCGAGGTCGGGGATTGTTGGAAGCAGAAGCGGTTCCATCACGTCAGCTCCCTGAGGACAGCATCAACCTTCGCTTCGTCCAGATTCTCATAGTACTCATCTCCAACCTGCATCATAGGCGCCGTTCCGCAGGAACCGAGACACTCGGCTTCGATCAGAGTGTATTTCGCATCGGGCTCGGGTTGTCCAAGAGTGATACCAAGCTTTTCTTCAATGCGCTCGATGATCCTGTCACACCCCCGCAACATGCACGAAACGTTGGTGCAGACCTCAATCTTGTACTTCCCCATCGGCTTCTGGTTGTACATCGTGTAGAACGTGACCACACCGTAGACATGGTGGTAGGGCACGCCGAGGGCATTCGCCACTGCCTTCATCCCTTCCTCAGAAACCCATCCATGTTGCTCCTGCCAGATCCAGAGCGCGGCAAGGACCACTGCCTGAGGGTTCTGGTAGCGCTTTTTGAGGTCGTCGATATGTCGGAGTTGTTCGGGTGAAAACATGGAAAGCTCAGCCAGCTATTAGATTCTTGTCTATTGTTGAACAGGCCGCTCCTACGGAGCTTCGGAGAAAAAATATCTGACGATGTGGTTCTACCAACAGGCCGTCCTACCGGGACTTCGGATCAATTTCCAGCACAAAACCAGTCCCCAATCCCAAATCTGTAATCCGAAATCCTATTTATCCGCCTCGCCCATCACCGGATCGATGCTCCCGATGACGACGACGATATCGGAAATCATTCCTCCCATCACCATCTTTGGAATGGCTGCGAGATTCACCATTGATGGAGAGCGGATTTTCATGCGCCATGGATTGGCGGTACCGTCACTGATAATATAGAATCCGAGCTCGCCTTTGGATGATTCAATTCCCTGATACACCTCTCCCACAGGCGGGTCCACGCCGAGATTCACAAGCATGAAGTCGTGAATAAGCTCCTCCATGCGCGTATAGGTTCGTTCCTTCTGCGGGAGTACACGTTTCGCATTGTCTGCCTGGACCGGTCCACCCGGCATCTTGTCCAGTGCCTGACGGAGGATTCTTGCGCTCTGCTTGGTTTCCTCCATCCGGACATAAAAACGGGCGAGGGCATCGCTTTCTGTGTAGGTGATGACGTCGAAATCAAATTCAGGATAGACGAGATAAGGGTTGTCCTTCCGTAGGTCTTTAGGGACGCCTGCCCCGCGCAGAATTGGTCCGCTGATCCCCATCGCGATCACATCTTCCCTGGAGATGTAGCCGACGTTCTCGCACCGGTCAACAAAGATCCTGTTTGCATAGAGGAGCTGCTCGACTTCTCCCAGATCCTTCTCGAACTCCGCAAGAAAGGCATTCAGCATTTCCGTGCAGCGCGGAGTCCAATCCTGCTGGAGCCCCCCGATGCGAGTATAGCTCGTGGTAAACCGGGCGCCCGTGAGGACATCGTAGATATCCATGAGCTTCTCACGTTCGCGGAACGTCCAGAGAAGCACGGTGAGCGCGCCGACATCCATGGCCATCGTGCCCGCAGCGACGAGATGCGACGCAATCCTCGCCATCTCGCAGCAAAGCACTCTGATGTATTGAGCACGTTCAGGAACTTTGAGGTCGAGCAGTTTCTCGACTGCGAGAATGTACGCGACATTGTTCGCCAGCGGCGAAAGATAGTCAAGTCGATCTGTATGCGGGATGAATTCGTGGTATGTTGAGTTCTCTGCAATTTTTTCATAGCCGCGATGCAGATACCCGAGTTCCGGCACACAGCCGGTCACCGTTTCGCCGTCCAGTCGAACAAGAAGCCGGAGCACCCCGTGGGTTGCCGGATGCTGCGGACCCATGTTCAGGATCATTTCATTTTCAAGCGGATCCAGAACGACATTCGTGTCCTGATCTTCCAGTGCCGCAAGAATCCGGCTTTTCTTACTGGTTTCTTCGATGGTTCGGACCGACATCAGACGGGGAATTTATTTTCTTGGAAGTGGGATTGAATCGGGGACACCCATCAGAGGGAAATCCTTACGAAGGGGAAAGTGCTCATACTCCTCCGGCATATACATTCTCCTCAGGTCCGGATGACCCCTGAAGGAAATTCCAAACATGTCAAAGGTCTCCCGCTCATGCCAGTTCGCGCCGGGCCAGACAGAGCACACAGTGTCAACGACCGGATGATCTTCTTCAACACGGACCTTCAGCCGGACGTAAGACTTGTTCTTCAGAGAGTAGAGGTGATAGACGACCTCGAACCGGCCTTCAGGACGGTACATATCCACACCGCAGAGATCGACGATCAAATCGAACGAAAGATCATCGTCATCACGAAGGAACGTGGCGATCATGACGATATCCTCTTTGCGGACAATAACAGTCAGATCTCCCCTGAATTCATTCGTCTCCAGAATGGAGTCGGGGGAAAATGTCCGAAGTTTTTGGAGGAGACGGTCTTTCACGTTGCTGAGCTCACGCGTTCGGCAGGTCCGGTCTCAGGGATGAGAATTTTCTCCCCTCTCAGGAGGTTTCCGATTGTTTGCTGTTTCGCGACCTGGCTCTGCAGTTCCATAAGAGCCCGGAGCAGGTTCTCCGGTCGGGGAGGACAGCCGGCAACATAGACATCGACAGGCATGAACTGGTCAATCCCCTGGACGACAGAGTATGATCTGAACATTCCTCCTGACGATGCACAGGCGCCCATAGAAATCACCCATTTGGGATCCGGCATCTGGTCATAGATCTTTCTGACGACACGGGCCATTTTGTAGGTGACAGTCCCGGCAACGATCATCACGTCACATTGCCTCGGGGTGAAACGCATGACCTCGGAGCCGAAGCGTGAAATATCGAACCGGGGTGAAGCGGTCGCCATCATTTCTATCGCACAGCAGGAGATTCCCATTGGCATGGGCCAGAGCGAGTTCTTCCGCGCCCAGTTGACGACATCATCTAAGCGTGTCGTGAGGAATCCATCGGCCATCAAACTTCCTAATCCCATTTCAGCGCCCCCTTCCTCAGGATATACACGTAGCCCACGAGCAGAATAAAGATGAAAACCATCATCTCAATGAACCCGGCCATACCAAGCTCACGGAACTTGACTGCCCAGGGATACATGAAGACAATTTCTATATCGAAAATTATGAACAGCATCGCCACGAGATAGAATTTTACAGAAAAACGCTCCCGCGCTGAGCGGACAGGTTCCATACCGCTCTCGTAGGTCGAAAGCTTCTCCTCATTCGGTCGACGAGGCCCAATCCACTTGTTCACATTGACCAGGAAAAGGCCAAATGCGACCGCAAGCAGAATCATGATGGCGATTGGAATGTATTGTTCGGGCATCGGGGTCAGAACCAGCGATTCATCAAAAAAGATTGAAAAACAAGCAGATTCGCTGAAAAAATGTATCCAAAAAGGGGGTGAATGTCAACGAAACACGGATGCCCACAGAAAGCCCAATTGTTGATTGTTGATTTGTTGATTGACAGTCGACTATTGTCAATCAACAAATCAACAACGCATTTCGGATCATACTCACCTCACCCGGCACAGTTGGTTCTTTTCCCTCTCCTGGTAGGAGAGGGTTTCGTTTGATCATGGCTGGGTGAGGTTTGGGCAGAATCGAACCGTGGTGTGTTGCTGGCTTCCTATCTGTGGAATCCTGTTCCGCGTTCCGCGTTCCGCGTTCCGCGTTAAGTTAATCCCTCATACATCCTCTCGATCAGCGCCGAATACTTCTGCTCCACAAATTTTCTCTTCACTTTTTGAGTTGGTGTGAGCTCTCCGTCATCGATGGAGAACGGCTGATTGAGGAGTGTAAACTTTCTGACTCTCTCGTAACTCGCGAGGTCTTTTTGGATTGAAGCGATTTGCTTCTCAATCAGATTCTGGATCTCCGGCTTTGCCACGAGGTCTGCAGTTCCCTCATAGCGAATCCCGCTTCCATCCGCATATTCCTTCAGCGCATCAAAATCGGGTACGATCAGGGCAGTGAGAAACATCCGCCGATCGCCGATCAGGATGAACTGTTCAACATACTTGTTCGAGAGAAACATGTTCTCGATCGGTTGGGGCGCGATGTTTTTCCCTCCCGAGCTGACAAACAGATGCTTCTTCCTGTCGGTGATATGAAGAAAGCCCTCGGCATCAATCTTCCCGATATCGCCCGTATGGAGCCATCCGTCTTTGTCGATCATCTCCCTGGTGGCTGTGTCGTTGTTCCAGTATCCGATCATTGTATTGGGTCCGCGGGAGAGGATCTCACCGTCTTCTGCGATTTTCACTTCGACGCCCGGGATTGGTTGGCCGACAGACCCGAACTTGTAGTTGTTCACGCGGTTGACCGAAATGACCGGGGAGGTTTCCGTGAGTCCATACCCTTCAATGATGTGCAGTCCCGCAGCCTCGAAGAATTCCCCGAGTTCCCGCGGAAGCGCCGCCCCACCCGAAATAAAGAACTTCATCCGCCCACCGGTGCGTGCGCGAAGTTTCTCGAAAACCAGCTTTTCCGCAATGGCATACTTTGCACTGAGGCCTGCAGTTATCCTTCCGAGCTTTCGCGCGTGAGCATATTGATGACCGACACCACAGGCCCAATGAAAAATCTTTTTCTGCAGAGGCTTTCCGGCATCGACCTTCTTCATGATCCTACCGTGTATGCGCTCAAAAAGCCTGGGGACTGTGGTGACAACGGTCGGACGCACCTCGAGCATATTGTCGGCCACCTTCTCTATGCTCTCAGCGTAGGCAATTGTCACGCCACAGGCCAATCCTGTGTAGTAGCCGGCCATTCGTTCAAATGAATGACTGAGCGGCAGGAAGGAAAGCATCGTCTCTTCAGGTCCGAGTGGAATCACCTCCGCTGAACTAATCATGTTCGTTACGAGGTTGGAGTGAGTCAGCATCACCCCCTTCGGGTTCCCGGTTGTGCCGGACGTATAGATGAGTGTCAGAAGGTCTTCGGGCCTGACCAGTTTCTCGGAATCCGCGACATACCCCGGGTTCTCAGTTTCAAAAACCTCTCCCAGCTTACAGACCTGATTGAACGAGACGGCGTAGTCCTCGGGAGGACAGTCTTTCTCATTCATTACAATCACCTTCCTGATCGACTTCACATCCGGCAGGATCTTTGTCACCTTGTTCAATTGAAACCGGTTTGAGACAACAACGAAAGAGACTCCGGCATCGTTGAAAATGAACTCGTTCTGTTTTGCGGTCATGGTCGGATAAACGGGAACGCCAACCCCGCCGAGAAACACCGCGCCAAGATCAGCAATGGCCCATTCCGGCCTGTTCTCGGAGATGATGGAGATTCTGTCCCCACGCTTGAATCCGAGTGAAGCAAGACCGCAGGCGAACAGGTCAACACGCCGGGAGAGTTCCGGGTACGAAATTGCCTTGTACTCTCCATCCTGCTTGTACAGCATGACGGGTTTTTGCGCGTTCCGGAATTTGAGGGTGATCTCCCTGAACATTTCCGCGATGGTGGTGAAGTCTACGAGGACTGACATAACAGCTACCCGTTACGAATGTAAGGCAACATACAGGTGGGGAAAATCCGAAATCCGAAGAACCAAGGTCCAAAGCAGCACCAATAATCTGCCGATTATTAGTCCCTGATCAAATAACAATGTCGAAACCGGCTGGTCCGATACTAATTGTAGGTTAAGCGGGTCTGAAATGCAAGATGTGAGGGAGGCGCCGACCCAACAGTTTGAGAATTGGTGCTTTGTGCATTCGTGCTTACTTAGTGCTTCGATATTAGGATTTCGAGTTTCGAGGCATCTTTGAGGCAGTCTCCCCTCTACGCTTTCTCGAACAGGAAAACCATCGTTGCCCCGTACCGGGCGGAAAAAAGGCGACTTCCACCGAAAAGCGAAATCAGTGAAACCACACTGGCCCGGATGACCCGGAAGGGCCAAACGAGGACCGATGATTTTCCCCTTTTTGCAGCCAGTTCTTCGCTCATGATGGTATTAAAGAAAGCATCAAAGGGGAGCTGCCTCCTCGCAAGCGGAACAAAGCCAGCTTCCGTGAGAAGCCTGGTAAGAGTTGTTGGGGAAAAATGATTGACATGTCGTGGCGTGTCAAGCGCGATCCAGTTTGCCCCATAGACTCTGGAATCAAGTCCGCCAACGTTGGGGAGGGCTATCAGCACATAGCCGTCATTCGCAAGAAGGTCCCTTATTTTTCTTACCGCGGCACCCGGATCGTAAAGGTGCTCAAGCACATGCCACAGAGTAATTACATCAAACAGGCCGCTTGTGGTTTGAAGAGTATCCACACTACCAGTCTCCACCGGAATTCCAAGGGACTCCCGCGCCCATGCCGATGCATTCTCGTCCCGCTCCACTCCCTCCACCTGCCAGCCCCCCCTTCTCACGGCCTCAAGGAATTCACCCGTACCGCAACCAACATCCAGCAATCGCCCTGCCCCCTTCGCCTTTCCTTTTCGCCAGTAATGTTCAATCAATCTCCGTTTCCATCTGAGATTGATACGCCGCACCAGTCGATACGCCAGCCCTGTCACGGACTTCCCCTGCTGAGTACTTGAGAATGGAAGGTACTCTTCGTGCTGGTAGTATTGTTTACTCTCTTCCTCTGTTGGACGAGGGTTGAGATACACCATGGAACACGATTCGCAACGCAGGATGCTAAGGGACGCGGTAAGGTTCGAGGCAAAACGGTCGGGAGCATCCAGGAACTCAGTGCTCTTCTGGCCTCTGCAGACCGGGCAGGATGTGGTTTCGAATTCAGCCATTGGACATACCTGAGTTTTTGCCCAAGTCCGAAAACCTCTTTCTCCTCATCACAAAATACTCCCACACAATACTACCCGGGTAGAAATGGAGTGCTGGTTTCAGATCTCTGGGCGGAGGAGTCCTTTTTCTGAATATCATTGGAAGGTGAAAAAACACATACAGATAGGCGTGAAGGACAGCCAGCGCACTGCGCGGTTCAAACCGTGCCAGCCGGTAAAGCACCGCACTGAAATCGAGCAGCAATCTCACCGGGAGGACACCGATGAACGCAGTCATCCTGTGGTTCTTGAGCAGCATTGCAAGGCTGTTCCTGTAATTTAGATAAACCTTGTACGGCTGGTTTTGTGCAAGAGTTGACCCCGCGTCGTGCCGGGCAATTGCCTGCGGGACGGAAACGACGGTGTACCCTCGATTGCCCAACCGCCATTGCAGGTCGATTTCCTCCATATGCGCAAAAAAATCTTCATCAAGAAAACCTGCCTCCTTCAAGGCACTCATTCTGAGCAGACAGCAAGCCCCACTTGCCCAAAAAATCCGGGACGGGGAGTCATATTGCCCCTGATCAGGTTCAATCGTATCGAAAATCCGTCCCCGGCAAAATGGAAACCCGAATCTGTCCATTTCTCCTCCGGCAGCACCGGCGTAGTCGAATTGTCCAGGGTTGCCGATTGATAGAATCTTGGGTTGACAGGCTCCAATAGAGTCGCTTCCCCGCATTGCCTGTACAAGGATATTGAGCATTTGTTCAGTAACGATCGCATCGTCATTGAGCAGAAGGGCAAATTCGCCCTTCGCCTGCGCGAGTCCAAGATTACACCCGCCCGCATAGCCCAGGTTCAGCTTTGAATGGACGACCTTGATATCAGGAAACGTCGAAGTGGCCTCCTGAACGCTTCCATCGCTCGAACCATTGTCTATAAGGAGGATTTCAATGGGCGAATAATGCTGCAACTGAAGGGATTTTAGACACCGGATCAGGATGTCCCTTCCTTTCCAGTGCGGAACAATAACGGAGACGAGAGGGGCTGGTTCAGCCAAGTCTGAGAGAGCTGAGTAAGAAGGCGAGAGGGGTGGTCATTGCTATTCCTTGATGAAACGAATATAGGCGCGGAGTCAAACAGATGCAAGGGAAGTAAATCCCCGCCTGCCGGCGGGCAGGCGAAGCACCAAATCCGCCCGCCCTCGGCCGAGCCTCGGGCGAGGCCGGGGAAGTTCGAAGGAAGCACGAAATACGAATATCCAATTTCACAAGAATGACGTGACCGCGAGGTGCCACGATGTCAATTCTTGTTATTTTGTTCTGCTTTCAATAGGGCTCTTGGCGTTCTTGGCGTCATGGCGGTTCAATTTCAAAGAGGGGAAAAGTTTTTTCATCTCTAACTCGTTGTCGCGAAAGACAAAACTAAATTTTCAAAATTTTCTTCTTGACTTCCCTCACTCGCCGTTGTATATTCCAAGCCGTCTTTCTCATTGAGTCTCGACCAGTTCAGGAACTGTCTCCGGAAAAAGATTGGAGCCAATGAGATTCCCTTCCAATGGACCCGTGCACTTCAGATTCAGGATACAGAATTTGATATCGATTATTCATCTCACAGATTTTCATTCCATAATTAGTAATCTGGCAATCACTTACAGCTACTAGGCACCATCAAGCCCTCTTCGTCAGAAGAAGGGCTTCTTCGTGTTTGGAAGTGTGAGTTAATGCCCGAAATTGATTAACTTAAACCCAGTAAAGGAAATACCAAATGGCCGGAAAGGAGTTCTCCCCCGCTACCTCCGTTGGTCGGAAGAAGGAATATGAATCGATGGCGAGGAATCTGAAGCATATGAATGAGGCGGTTCTCGACAAGGCGCTGGATTGCCGTGATTACTATGGCGATAACGACCTTGCAGCCGATGTTCTGAGATCCAAGTACCTGGCTCCCAACGAACAGGGCCCGATGCACCTCTGGGATCGTATTGCCAGGGCAATTGCGTCCGTCGAGACGGACAAAGAGCTCTGGTATAACCGGTTTTTAGACCTGCTCTTCGATTTCAAGTTTGTGCCCGGTGGTCGCGTGATGCATGGAGCCGGTCGCGAGGATGCCCGCCGCCGGCCTACGCTCTCCAATTGCTATGTAATCCCGATCGAGCATGACAGTCTGGAAGGAATTTACCGTTGCCTCGAGGAATCTGCCATGGTTTACAGGACCGGTGGGGGCGTAGGAACCGACCTGAGTGCTCTCCGGCCCCAGGGTGCCGCTGTCAATGCAACCATCGACCATTCGCCGGGCGCCACTGCCTTTATGAACCTGTTCAGCGAGAGCACCAACACGGTTTCGCAGGCGGGCCGCCGTGGAGCGTTGATGCTGACCATGCGGGTGGATCATCCGGATATCGAGCGCTTCATTACGATCAAGAACGATCCACGCCGGATCAAGGTCCAGCATGCGAACATCAGCGTTCTGATCACACACGAGTTCATGAACGCGGTCATCAACGACACCGACTTCTCCCTCAGCTGGGGTGGCAAGGTTTACAGGACCGTAAAGGCGAAGGAACTGTGGTTCAAGATTATCAAGAATGCGCACGCCTCTGCAGAGCCCGGAATCATCTTCTGGGACACCATGAGGGATTACCACAACGTTGAGTACGCGAATCCTCTTACAAGCACCAATCCATGCGGGGAGCAGCCGCTTGCATCATACACGGCGTGCAACCTGGGCAATCTGAATCTGAGCCGGTTTGTGGACGAAGAAGGTCATTTCATGTACGATGAACTGGCCGAGAGCACCCGGATTTCCACGCGGTTCATGGATAACATTATCGAATACAACATGGAAAACCACGCGCTGGAGAAGATCCGCAAAGCCGTGGCTTCAGACAGGCGTATCGGCCTGGGCATTACCGGCCTGGCAGATGCTCTGGTGATGATGAAGATCAGGTATGACTCCAAGGAAGCCTTGGATGCAGTCGACAAGATGATGCAGATGATCAGGGATGAGGCCTACAAGACATCGATTGAAATAGCACGTGAAAAGGGTGCGTTTCCTCTGTTCGAGTGGGAAGGATATTCACAGAGCAAGTTTGTTCAGAGCCTCCCTGCAGATATCCAGGCGGATATCAAGAAGCATGGAATCCGTAACAGCACCGTGATCACCGTGCCGCCCGTCGGCACGGGATCAATCGTAGCCCAGACCAGTTCAGGAATCGAGCCAATCTTCTGCACGAGCTACAGACGCAGAGTGAAGAACCACGACGGCGATACGTTCTCGGAATACAAGGTCTATCATCCGCTTGTCAAAAAGATGTTCGGAGATGACGAGAGCCTTCCCGACTACGTGGTGACGGCTCACGACATTGACCCCTATTTCCGCGTCAAGATGCAGGGTGTCATTCAGAAATACGTCGACAGCAGCATCTCGTCCACGGTTAATCTCGCTGAGGATGTCACCGTGGAAACTGTGGCCGACATTTATATGACCGCTTACAAGGCCGGTTTGAAGGGAATTACCGTGTACCGGGAAGGAAGCCGTGAGGGAATCCTTCAGACAGAGGAGTTTGCCAGGAAGAAGGAAACAGCAAAGCAGGAAGAAGATGACCGGAACCAGAAGGGACCACGACAGCGGCCACGGGTTACGACAGGTGTGACAGAGCGGGTCAAGACCGGGGAGGGCTATCTGTATGTGACCATCAACGAGGACGAGCACGGTCTTTGCGAGGTTTTCACAACCATTGGAAAAGCCGGTGGCAACGCCGCGGCACAGTCGGAAGCCATCAGCCGTCTCATTTCACTTTCGCTCCGTGCCGGAATCGAGCCTCGCGAGATCATCAAGCAACTCAAAGGGATCCTTGGACCAATGCCAGTTTGGGACAATGGCACACAAGTTCTCTCGACGCCCGATGCAATCGCAAAAGTGATGGAACGCTACATCGAGAGCCATGAGCAGGTTGAGGACGTCAAGCCGGCCAAGCCAAAGACCGCAAAACCAAAGGTCACAACCTCTGATCCCGGATCAGGCTCAATGGAAGCAAGGACAATGACTGCATGCCCCGAATGCGGCTCGAACGTTGAGCACGTAAGCGGCTGTGTGCTGTGCTATGGGTGTGGCTGGAGCCGGTGCTGAAACCAACCTGAGTCCAAGGCGTCCTTCGTCCTAGCTTGACCCATGAGGAAGGATGCCTTGATAGAGGCAGAACGAGGAGATGTGAGACTTGGGCCTGCCCGCCGGAGGCGGGATGTGAGGAGAGATCGCAAAAACCCCGCCCATGAATAGGCGGGGTTTTTGCTTTGGGGGCATTTTCGAACGAGAAGCGAATAAACGAAGCGAGCTGTGGTTAGTGGGAGGTTAGGCAATGAGCACTCTTCCTGAGACATTCGGTGTACCAGATCACAGTTTGAGACTTGTCATTGGCCGAACACGTATTGACTTCGACAAATCTAAGGAAGAAATCAACAGGCTCAAGCACGGATATTCACTTGAGAGTGCCGCCTATTTGCTCCAGCGCCGTCTACTGCCAATCTCACAACCACGATTTCTCTTCAGGGGTCCCTTTGAAGTGCGTGGCGAATTCCGTTATGAAATTCTGACTCTTGATGACGACGACAAAACGGTAGTCCTCTTCGTAGTCACGATGCGTCCCGACGAGATTGTGCGTCTTATCTCATTTCGCAAAGCAAGTGAAGAGGAGACCCTTGCATACCATAAGTCACAACGAGGCATGGTTCCCTAACCAAAACGACTCCGTTTTTCTTCCCATTGACGGTGTTACTTATCCGAGATACGGAGATCACCCGATTGATCTGACTGATTCCGCCGGAGCATTCTTTGTCCGGGTGAGCAGCAACTATAGAATAGATTCGGTTCGCTTGGCTGTTGTGATTCCTGAAAATTCACTCATGCTTGGAAATCCCTGGTACATTGATGAATCTGACGGTGTCCCGACTATTGTGTTTTATGAGGTTCCGGGAGAACCGGGATGTTTCGGAATCGAAGGAGATCCTGTTACGGCAAGCAAGACAGGTTTCTATTCATACCTGTATCTTGATCAAACAATATCAATTTCATACTAGTGAAACAATCCTGAAATCACTGTCCGGACTTTGATCCCCATGGGCTTGAACCTCTACAAACGGCTTACAAGAAGTGACCTCGTTTTGATCTTTATGTTTTCCCTTCTCACCATCTGGTTTTACATCGGATTTTATTTCCCGGGCTCGTATATGCTTTCATATGGAAGCATACCAAAGACAATCATGTGGTTTGTGCGAATACTGCTACCACCTCTTTATGTTGGCGTCATTATTCTCTATGTCAATCTGCGATTGCAGAGGATTAGTTGGAAAGAATTGGGGCTTCTCTGCGTGTCTCTTTCGTTAGGTTTGTATGTTTGCTATGGGATCGCCAATGCTCTCTATCAACGGTGGTTCGAGAGTCATCGACAGGAATTCCATCCTTATCTTCAATTGATGCCCCCTTTCGACAGGAGACTGGATGGTACGTCCCCCAAAGCGTTGAGAGTATTCTGTCTTGGCGGATCTACAACGGAGTTCCCGGATCAATCAGGTCGGGATTGGCCTTCACGCGTCGAAGGAATTCTCAGAGAGAGTTACGCACTTCAGAATGTTGAGGTATACAATCTCGGCAGGGGGTGGTACACATCGTTGCATACACTCATCAACTACGAGACGAACTTACGGCAATACAGACCATCAGTAATTCTCATCATGCAATCACTTAACGACCTCTTGCAGAATGCGGATTTCTCTTACATGAGTCATGGTACTTTCAGAGAGGACTACGGACACTTCTATGGTCCGGTCAACAGAATAATTGACCGACGCGATCTCTGGCATTACCTTAGTGACGTGTTTGAAGGTGTGTGGTATACGGTCGATCGGGAGCCCTTAACGACGAATCGGTTTCCAGGCTTGACTGCTTACGAACGAAACATGAAGACCATCATCGAGTTGGCAAGGCAAGACAGCACCAGTGTCATACTCATGACGGAACCATTTCTGATGAAAAGGGTCATGTCAGAGGAAGAACTTTCTGTCGTGGAAATGATACAAGTGGAGGCTATCAATGATACCATGGTTTGGAGTAGCGAAACATTGGTCAACGGAATGGATCAGTATAACGATTTGCTTCGCTCCCTCGCGCTCAGGGAACATTTGCCGCTGATTGACCTCGAAATGAAAGTACCCAAGTCCCTGGTCTACTTCCGCGATGAGGTACACTATCAGGATACCACCTTTTCCCTTATCGCACCCTTTGTTGCACAAAAATTGTTTGAGTCGGTTTCTTCGAAAGGCCTGCTTGATCACTGATTCGCCGAATCCCGATCAGGTGTAAAATGTCGAGAATCCCAGGAAAACTAATTCTTATCTCCGTTTTGCAGGTCTTGGTTTTCTCGTCAGGAGACAGCCAGACTAGCCTGTCTTTTTTGTTTCCGCAAGGGAAATCAGAGGCTTATGACTCATCTGCCTTGTCTGATGACTCACTGACAAATGCCCTTATCAAGATCCCATCGGGTGTCTTCAGGCTTGAGGGTGGCAAATACTGTGTCGACACTCTGGACTCAGAAGGGTGGAGACACTACCTGTTCGTCGGCTTGACGGGTTTTATCAAGGTAGATCTGGACGGTGATGGAAGCAAAGACGCGATGGGTTCACTGTCCGTAAACACAGGCGGCTCGGGAATTTTCAACTCCCTGGACATCTTTCTCAACCGCGGAGGAAGTGCATTCCATATGGACTCCTATCTGATCGGAGACCGGGAGGGAATTGACTCGGTATGTATTATCGGAAGCATCCTGGATGTTTTCCTCAAAGTCCACGGACCTAATGAACCTATGTGTTGCCCAACGATGACAGAGCTGAGAAGGCTGCAGATAGTCGATGACAAGATCATTGCGGTTCACTGAACCTTCTCCAGAAAGGAGCATTCAATCATGAGAACTTTCATTCGCTTGCTGGTATTGTCAGCTCCATTGTTCCTCTTCACCCAGAGCCTTCCATCGCAGTGGTATCAGCAGTCGTTCCCGACAGGTGTCTTGTTCTGCTTCCCGTAACATTCCGGTGGGCAAAGCACGGAGCTCGATTCATTTGTTTAGCCGCACTTCATGAGGAAGTCAACACAGTTGGTAGTTCCCAGAGAGAGAATAGAAAGCCGGATCTTCCTGGTCCGGGGCGAGAAGGTTATGCTTTCCACTGACTTGGCCCGACTCTATCAGGTCGCTCCTCGGGCTCTGGTTCAAGCCGTCAAACGGAATTCCGATCGTTTCCCCGCCGATTTCATGTTTCAACTCAAAGATGAAGAGTTCCTGAACTTGAAATCACAAATTGTGACTTCAAGTTGGGGTGGATTACGAAGGGCAACTCCGTACGCGTTTACCGAGCAGGGGGTTGCCATGCTTTCAAGTGTGCTCAGGAGTAAGCGAGCTGTC
>DAIPLH010000005.1:943-2358 GCA_036769325.1 Bacteroidota bacterium | reverse complement strand
GCCCGCGGGCCGTGCGGGTCAACATCGAGATCATGCGTGCATTCGTTCGACTCCGGCGAATGCTTTCTACCCATGAGGATTTGGCTCGAAAACTTGCCTCCCTGGAAAGGAAATATGACACACAATTCAAGGTGGTCTTCGACGCCATTCGCGAACTGATGAAGCCACCAGATCCCCCAAAACGACAAATTGGCTTTCGACGGAACTGACGCCAGCCCTATGACTGAACACCAGCAAACGGTCGCCAACTACATGGAAGCGTTCCGCCGGAACAACCACCAGCAGATCCTCGCCTGTCTCACCGACGATGTTGAATGGATCGTCCCGGGAGCTTTCCATGTGCGTGGCAAGGAGGCGTTCGATAGGGAAATCGAAGGCGAGGGTTTCGTTGCCCCACCTGAGATCGATGTTACCCGAATGCTTGAGGTCGATGATGTCGTGTTTGCAGAGGGGTTCGTGCGTGCGAAGCGGAAAGACGGGACAGTGCTCAATCTGACGATGTGCGACGTCTTCGAGATGCAACGTGGAAGAATCCGCCGCTTGGTCAGCTACATCATGCCGACAACTTAGCTTCTTGCCTCTTCCTTCTTGCCTCCTGCCATCCGATCTCTGTCCTTGGCCTTGCATGAGGTTAGAACGAAAAGCGGCGCCATCAGCGCCGCTTTGACCAGCATCTGGTGCACGGGGCTACAAAAGATCTTTAACAAGCTTCTCGAGATCATCTTTTGTCATGTAGCCGACATGTTGCTTGGCGATGTTTCCCTTCTTGTCAACGATAAACGTTGTTGGGATGGCGCTGATCCCGCCGTATTTCTCTGTCAAATCACCATCTCCAATGACGATCGGGTATGTAATTTCCGATTTTTCGATGTATGGTTTCACTACATTCCATCCGCCCCGGTCAAGGGAGATTCCAACGATCTCCAACCCTTTTCCCTTGTACTTCTCATAGACCTCCAGAAAACCGGGAATCTCCTTTCTGCAGGGACCACACCATGTTGCCCAGAAATTCACGACCACGACCTTGCCCTTGAGCTTCTCAAGTTCAACGACGGCACCATCGGGCCCTTTCAATGAGAAATTGGGCGCTTTGCCTGACGGTCCGCCAGCCCACGACAGTGATATAACGATCAGTGCGACAACACCAACAACACAAAAAGCCTTCATTTTGTTCATTCCCGATCCCTCTGATTTTGAAAACTGCTCTTTTGTTGACTCCAATATAACATATTTTTTGAAGAATCCGTCTCGTCATGAATTAACCGCCCCCAAGGGGGTCCCTTTGGGACAAGACGCCATGACGCCAAGAAAGAATGTGAATCGTGACGTTGATTCGTCAAATTCGAAGTGTTTTATTCTCCCATGGCGTTCTTGGCGCCTTGTCCCAAAGGGACCCCTTTGGGGGCGGTTCATTC
>DAIPLH010000005.1:0-933 GCA_036769325.1 Bacteroidota bacterium | reverse complement strand
CGTTCTTGGCGCCTTGGCGGTTCAAATTCAAAGAGAAATATCCTCTCAGGTCTCCAAATTCCTGAAATTTCCCCTGATTCGCTGAATTCGAAGGACTTCGGTAAGATACTTCCAGGAAATCATGAACCTCCACCGGAATCTGGCAAGAGATGACGCCGGCTCCGTTGTCTTATGCATGTGCACCCCGCCTCCGCGGATATAGACGATTGTTTTCACCCTTCCGATTCCCTCAAATTCTTCGAATCGCTCCTCTTTCTGCAGGCCTTCAAAGGATCCGGTTGCGTGAGCAGCCGGGACGGTCATCATGACATACTCTTTCGCAGGTACGGAGTTCTTGAGCATCCTGTGCACGAGAATGACATCCGGTCCGAAGTACTTCTCGAAAGAGCCGATTGTCTCCCGGACAACCTCGCCCAGGTGAACAACCTGCTTCAGGCGCAGCGACCCGACCTGAACGCATGCGTTACATGAACAGGTGCGGAGGTCGTCGATCGAATCACGTTCGGCCTGAAAAGCATCGAAGAAATCTCCGATTTTCCGTCTTACGAGCTTCGCCGCAACGTCCGGTTCGCCCTCAACCACCACCGTAAAGAAAACTGCATCTCCTTCGATTTCCGCTACCTTGAGTTGATTCTCCGAGGCGTCAATGACTGACCTCAGGAGCCTGACAACGATCTGCTTTGCATGGTTCAAAGAGATCGACTTCTGACTCATGAAACCGGTGAAACCGCTGATGTCCGCGATCAAAAGGAACGCTCTCTCTGTTGCATCCATTGCCGGGCTCATCCCTGCTGACTCCGGGATTGGCTCTGCCCCATTCGCTCGAGAAGCTTGACCTTCACATCAGCCCACTCGGATTCCAGGATACTGAAGTATACCGTGTCACGAAAACGGCCGTCATGGGTCAGCATATGTCTGCGAAGGATCCCCTCC
>DAIPLH010000190.1:735-6123 GCA_036769325.1 Bacteroidota bacterium | reverse complement strand
ATTGACGATTGACAATTAGCTGTTATCGGTTAACTATTTTTTTTCTACCAAAGAATATCCTCACTCACTTCAGCAACAGCATCCTCCTCGTTTCCACAAAGCTTCCGGCAATCATACGGTAAATATAGATACCACTCGACACCGTGCCGCCCCCCTCACTCGTTCCATCCCATACCACTTCATGACGACCTTCCGTCTGTTCCTGGTCAACAATAGTTCTAACATGCTCTCCGAGGGTATTAAACACCTTCAAACTGACATGCCCCGGCTCGCCGATGGTATAGCTAAACGTGGTTGATGGATTGAATGGGTTCGGATGGTTTCCTTCCAGCCTTGTTGCTTTAATAGCTTGTCCCTTTTCAACACCACTCGCCAGTTTTGTAAACCCCGTCGTATCTGTATCCACCGTGTCGCCAGGGTATGTGCCGACGTATGCTATCAACAGGTACTCACCCGGGTCGCGGTTACCAGGAACGTTGATGACCGGAGATTTGTCGACAACCGCATGTGGCCCGAGCACTGGTGTCTTAGGTCCGAGAAACGGGTCGACAGTGCTGCCGTCAGGACGGACGAGCTTGGTCCAGAAGTCAATGGCGAGCGTGTCAGCAGTGTTATTTGTGAACGTTACGTTGTAGGGAAACGTGGCGCCCTGAGGAGGAACGGTCTGGTACAGGGAATCAATGGAGACAGCCACTGAAGCCTGGGCTTCCGCATATCCCGAATACACATAGACGGCGCCATCCACATCGTAGTAGTGGCCCGTCGCGCCCACAACAACTTCATTGGCCGAGATGTCGACGGAGTTGCCAAAATGAAGATCCTCAACACCGTCACTGGCATAGAGTTCAACGAGCTGGTTCCATGAGGAGCCCTCGCGTTTGAAGATGTACGCTGTGCCGGAATTCGTTACAAGTCCATCTCCGGCTTCCGCGCCAATCACGGCAAAGTCTCCAAGGATACTTACCGATATTCCAAAGTGATCATTGAAAGACCGATCCGCGGCAACCAGCTTTGCCTGTTCAATCCAGGTCGATCCATTTCTCTTAAACACATAGGCGGCACCCGAGTTGGGTTGTTCCGTATCTGCAAACGGAGCTCCTACGAGGGCATATTCTCCCGAAAGTGATACCGACGTGCCGAACCGGTCCGCTGGTGCCGTATCGTTGCCAATAAGTTTCACTACCTGATTCCAGGATGTACCCGTGCGCTGAAAAATGTATGCTGCACCTGAGAAGGTCCCGGCTTCGAAGTCCAGATGCGCTCCCACAATTGCAAAATCGTCATCCAAAGAAACAGAATTTCCAAATTCAATACTTACGCCATCGCTCGTGAGTGTGTCCTGTATAATCCAACCACTGTCAGTTGTCGTGTACGCGATGGCGGCACCGGAATTGGTGCCGACAATCTCATACATTGAACCAATGAGAGCAGAATTGCCATCCATACTCACAGAGTTAGCAAAGAAACGGACACCTCCCATGGTAAGGGACATCTCTTGCCAGGTTGCACCATCATACTCATAGGTATAGAATCCACCTTCCCCAAAGCGTTCACCGCTACCAACCAGAGCGGTATTCCCGACAACAGCCACTGCTGATCCGAAACGATTAGGGCTCCCTCGTCCCCGGAGGGTCTGAGAAAGCGTCCACTCATCCCCACTTCTCTGGAAAACATATGCTGAATTCGCGATTTCTTCCCGGAGTGAACCAACCAGCAAATGGTCTGCCTCAATTGCAACGGCGTGTCCAAATCCATATAGGGTTCCGGGGATTTTTGTCTCGGTTATCTGGGAGAATGACAGGGATGATGTAACAAGGGAGAGCAGGACTGGAGTAAAGAGTGGCTTCATGGTGACCCCGAACGATTCACAATTCACAATTGACGATTGACCATTAGCTGTTATCGGTTAACTGTTAACTACTTTTTCTACATCACTTCAGCAATAGCATCCTCTTCGTTTCCACATAGCTTCCGGCGGTCATCCGATAGATGTAGATTCCACTTGAAACGATGCCACCTGCTTCATTCCTTCCATCCCACACTGCTTCGTGGTGGCCTTGCACCTGCTCCTGGTCGACAATGGTTTTCACCAGCTGTCCGAGTGTGTTGTACACCTTCAGACTGACCCGCCCCGGCTCGCCGAGGGTATAGCTGAATGTGGTCGAAGGATTGAACGGGTTCGGGTAGTTGCCAAGGAGGGCAGTATGTCGCGGTACTTCTTTTGAAGCAGGTCCTTCTGCGAATGAAGCGTCGAATTCTGACCAGAGAATGTCCAACGCGGGATCATTTTCCTGGGACGCTGCCTGACACACAAAGTCGATTGGGTCAAAACATCCGGGTGGCTCAACGAGGGTCAGAGTGTGAAGTCCGAAGCCGAGGGCTGGAACCTCGAGTCGTCCTATTGTGTGAGTACCGTTGTCAACAAGAACAACAGGATAGATTACATCATCGACTTGGAATTCGACAGTTTTGCCTGAGTGAGCGACTGAATTGCTGATCCGGACAATGGCCACTCCAACTCCATCCGGGTTGCATTTTGCCTTGACGACCGTAATTGCATCACATGGGATGCTCGTACTGTTGAACCCTTCGTACACGTAGGCAGAACCCGAATTTGTCCCGTTGTCATCGTCAAAGTATGACCCAATCAAAGCCCGATTATCAGAGATTGATACTCTGGAACTGAAAAGGTTGTTGGTGGAATCATCACTCGCTGTCAGTTTCGCTCGTTTTACCCAGTCCGATCCGTCATAGTGAAAGATGTATGCAGATCCAATTCCGGAATCATCATGATGTGCCCCCACAAGTGCATACTCGCCCCAAATCGAGACTGACCAGCCAAAAGAGTTGTCAAATGTGCAATCTTCGGCGATGAGTTTCGCTTGCTCTACCCAATGCATCCCATCATAGTGGTAGACGTAGGCAGCACCCGAATCGTGTCCATTGTCTTCATCCATCTCCGCTCCGACAATCGCGTACTCGCCTGAAACCGATCCCCTACCAAAGGAATCACTGGTGTCAGCAAATTCTCCTTGTTCAACCCAGTTTGGCCCGTCGTAGCGGAAGAAGTGGGAATAGCCAATCACCGGGTTGGTAGAAAATGATGAGATCAGGGCATGATTGCCGGAGATCGAAACTGAAATACCAAAATTTGATCTCGGATTCGCCAGTGGGGTGAGTTTGGCCTGCTCCAGCCAGTTCGACCCGTCACGTTGAAAAACATAGACCGAACCACTATTTCCATTAGACGTAGCTCCGATCAGTGCGAAATCTCCGGAGAGCGAAACGGAAGTTCCAAATCTATCTTGTTCTTCCCCATCGCTGGCGACAAGTTTGGCTACCTCTACCCAGTTTGTCCCATCAAAGAAAAAGACATACGCGGACCCTGATATTCTACCGTTATCATCATCGCCATCGGCGCCGACAATTGCATAGAGACCAGAGACAGATACAGACTGTCCGAAACCGTCGGAGTCTTCACCGTCACTTGCGATGAGTCTGGCAGCCTGAACCCAGCTCGAGCCATCGTAGTGGAAAATGAAAACTGATCCGCGATCTTGTCCATTATCAATATCATCCGAGGGGGCTCCGACAAACGCATTATTGCCTGAAATCGAGACTGAGTATCCAAATTCATCCCTGGGCATACCGTTCTCGGGAACGATCTTTGTTTCTTTGATTTGGGCGGTGGCAACGGATAGAGAAGCCATGGTCAAAAAAGAAAGAGCCTTCGAGAACACTGCGATTGTCCGATTCATGGTTCGGAGTTCCTTACTAATTCCATAATTCAGTTGGCCCATTACTTCATCAACAGCATCTTCTTCGTCTGGACAAAGCTTCCTGAAATCATCCGATAGATGTAGATACCCGATGCAACCGATGCGCCTGTCTCATTCCTGCCGTCCCACACTGCTTCGTGGTGGCCTTCAGGTTTCTGTCCATCAACAATCGTTCTCACGAGTTGCCCAAGAGTATTGTAAACCTTCAGACTGACCAGCCCCGGTTCGCTCAGCACATAGCTGAACGTCGTTGACGGATTGAATGGATTGGGATGATTCCCTTCCAACCTTGTTGTCTCAAGAACTTGTTCCTCTTCACCACCACTAGCTAGTTTTGTAAACCCCGTCGTATCTGTATCCACAGTGTCGCCAGGATATGTGCCGACGTACGCGATCAGCAGGTATTCACCCGGATCACGGTTGCCAGGAACGGTCATGATCGGAGATTTGTCGACAACTGCATGAGGCCCGAGCACGGGAGTCTTTGGTCCAAGCAGTGGATCGACGCTGCTGCCGTCAGGACGGACGAGCTTGGTCCAGAAATCTATGGCAAGGGTGTCAGCCGTGTTGTTGGTGAATGTAACATCGTAAGGAAATGTAGCGCCCTGGGGAGGAACGGTCTGATATGTAGAATCGATTGAAATAGTAATCGAAGCTTGGCCTACGTTGTATCCCGAATACACATAAACGGAACCATCGACCCCGCCATTACCGGATGCTGGTGCGCCGACAACTACATAGTCATCGGAGATGTCGACAGACCTACCAAATTCCTGGTTCTCCTCCCCGTCACTCGCATACAGCTCAACGACCTGATACCATGAGGAGGCTTCGCGCCTGAAGATGTACGCCGTGCCGGAGTTCGCTACAAGTCCATCTCCGGTTTCTGTACCAACCACGGCATAATCGCCGAGGATCCTTACTGCTATTCCGAAGTGGTCGCCCGGGCCCCGATCTTTCGCAACCAATTTTGCCTGTTCAATCCAGTTCGACCCGTCACGCCTGAATACATAGGCAGCTCCCGAATTGGGTTGCTCAGTGTCGGCAAATGGAGATCCCACAAGCGCGTACTCTCCGGAGATGGATACTGACGTTCCGAAACGGTCCGCGGGTGCTGTGTCTTTGGCTGTGAGTTTTACAATCTGATTCCACATTCCTCCCGATCGGCGGAAAAAGTATGCTGAACCCGAGTTAGATCCTGCAGCGTCGCTGAGATGAGAGCCCACAACCGCCAAATCGCCATCGAACGAAACGGAACTTCCAAATTCGTCAGACGCTACCCCGTCGTCAGCAAGAAGAGTGTCCTCTGGCGTCCAATCACTGCCAGTAGTGGTTGTGTACGTGATGGCAGCGCCGGAATTGGTGCCGTTGAAATCTTCATAGATTGAACCAATGAGAGCAGATGTGCCAACGATGCAGAGAGAGTTGGCAAAGAGTGGCTCACCCCCTTCGGTACGTGCTGTCTCTTGCCAGATTGCCCCGTTGTGGACATATGAGAAAAAAGCACCGCCCCCATCTCTGTCACTATCGCCAATCAAGGCGATATTTCCTGACACGTCGGCCGCCGCCCCGAAGCGATCATAGTGTGAACTCCCTCCTTCGAAAGTCT
>DAIPLH010000190.1:0-715 GCA_036769325.1 Bacteroidota bacterium | reverse complement strand
GAGTCCAGTCCTCTCCATCCCTTTGATAAAAGTAACCGCGTCCTTCGCCTTTGTTGACGAGTTCGCCAACCAAAATGTAGTCTCCCTCAATTGCAACCGCGGCACCGAATCCATCAGCCGGTTCAGGTCCTGCAATTTTTGTCTCGGTTATCTGGGAGAATGACAGAGATGATATAACGAGGGAGAGTAAGACTGGAGCAACGAGTGGTTTCATTAGTTCACCCTGAGAAAAAGCAGAGAGCGGAGAGCCAAGAGCTCCCTGTCCAACCAACAACTAACAATTAATGGTTAACCGATAACCGGTTAGTGGTTATCGGTTAACCGTTAAATATTTTGTCTCACTTCACAAGCTGCATTCTCTTCGTTTCGACGTAGCTTCCCGCAGTCATGCGATAGATGTAGATTCCGCTTGACACCAGGCCACCGGACTCATTCCTTCCATCCCACACCACTTCGTGATGCCCCTCCAATTGCGCCTGATCGACAATGGTTCTCACAAGCTGACCGAGCATGTTGTATACCTTCAAGCTGACCTGCCCTGGCTCGCTGAGTGCATAGCTGAACGTCGTTGATGGATTGAACGGGTTGGGATAGTTGCCAATGAGCTTCGTCTCTGTCGGAAGATCCTTGAGACTTGCCTGAGCTTCCAAAGCTTCATACTCAGCCCAGAGTGCATCCCATTCGGGATCAGGTGGAGCATCGACCTGGCAATTGA
>DAIPLH010000189.1:0-6139 GCA_036769325.1 Bacteroidota bacterium | reverse complement strand
TCCGTTCCATGAAGGAAGCGAGCACTGTTACGAGCGATACGCTCTGCGCTTTTCAAGGTCGCTGAAGCGCAATCATGGATTTGTTTTTCAGGGTCATTAAGGAATATGCCTGTAGGTATTCAGGGTTTTCATATAGTTCGCCCGCTCGAACGCAGCGGGGTCTGCAACGGATTTCTGGCTCATGCTACCTTTCATCTGCTTGACGGAATGGTACTCATGGTCCAGCATCCAACGGTCAATATCGGCCAGTACGCTCGTGAGATGTTCCGGGCCGTTCTTCAGGAGTGCCGAACACATCATCGTAACATCGGCACCGGCCATGATCATCTTGATGACATCGTTCGCAACATGGATACCGCTTGTGGCCGCCAGGCTTCCCCTGATCCGGCCGTGTAGAATCGCGACCCACCGAAGCGGGAGGCGCATCGCCATCGGAGTACTGAGGATAACCCGTGGAACCACCTCCAGGGCTTCAACGTCGATGTCCGGCTGGTAGAAGCGGTTGAACATGACAAGGCCGTCAGCCCCGGCAATGTCCAGCCGCCGGGCGAAATGAGCCAACGCGCTGAAATATGGACTGAGCTTCATCGCGACGGGGATCCTGACGGTCCGGTTCACTTCGTGGAGCACTGCGAGATAGCGATCCTCCACGTCCTCCGAGCAAAGGTCGGGATCGGTTGGAAGATAGTAGACATTCAACTCAATCGCATCGGCTCCCGCTTCTTCAATCTTCCTGGCAAACCCGATCCAGCCCCCGGGAGTAATGCCGTTCAGACTGCCGATGACCGGAATCGAGAGCGACTCTTTCGCCTTCCGAATAAGCTCAACGTATTCGTCCGGTCCCAAATTGTACTCCGATGCATCGGGAAAGTATGTGAGCGATTCGGCAAAGGACTCCGTTCCATAGTGGAGATAGTGGCTAAGCTCAGCCGATTCATGTGCAATTTGTTCTTCAAACAGCGAATACATGACAATGGCCGATGCGCCTGCATCTTCCAATCGCCTCATACTGTCAAGCGAATGCGAAAGAGGCCCGGCTGATGGAACAATCGGGTTCTTTAGTGGCAAGCCGAGGTAGGTTGTTGAGAGATCCATAGCGAATGCTCCCTCTTGTTGAGGTTAACGACTTAGTTCGTCGGTGTTTTCAATTCCACTCCGTTGTGACTCAACCCTTCGTATATCTTCCACCGGTTCTGCACATCCTCCTGTGCAAGGGCCATGAGTGTCTTCGCACCCACCGGATCGATGTTCGTCAGCATTTTGTATCGCGCTTCCCTGTATGCGTACTCCTCGAATCTGATGCTCGGAGCTTTCGAATCGAGTGAGAACAAATGTCTTCCCGATCCTTCGAGTGAAGGGTTGAAACGATAGAGTGGCCAGTGACCGCTTTCGACGGCGGCCTTCTGGTTCGACATTCCCGTCGTCATGTTGATGCCGTGCGCAATGCAATGGCTGTACGCGATGACCAGCGACGGACCATCATAGGCCTCAGCTTCCAGAAGGGCTTTCACCGTATGCGTATCATTGTGCCCCATCGCAATCTGCGCCACATACACATTGCCATAGGTCATGGCAATCAGGCCGAGGTCCTTTTTTGCACGGGGTTTGCCGCTGGCCGCGAATTTGGCAACGGCAGAGCGTGGAGTCGCTTTCGACATCTGTCCGCCGGTGTTGGAGTACACTTCTGTATCGAGAACCAGGATATTCACGTTCTTCCCCGACGCCATGACATGGTCAAGGCCGCCGAAACCGATATCGTACGCCCAACCGTCCCCTCCCACAATCCAAACACTCTTCTTGACAAGGACATCAGCAAGGGCGAGAAGGTTCTGCGCATCAGTCTCCCTCCGGGGTGTCAGGAATTTCTTCAGCATAACGACCCGTTCCCGCTGTTCGTAGATCCCGGCTTCGTCATCCTGTCTTGCTTCCAGAATAGCTCTGGTGAGTTCCTCGCCAAGATCCGGTTCAAACTTCCCGAGAAGTTCCCTCGCCATTTCGGTCTGCTTGTCAATGGTCAACCTCATCCCGAGACCGAATTCCGCATTGTCCTCAAAGAGAGAGTTTGACCATGCCGGTCCACGGCCATCCTTGTTTGTCGTCCATGGTGACGTCGGCAGGTTTCCCCCATAGATGGATGAGCATCCTGTTGCATTTGCAATCACCATCCTGTCGCCAAAAAGTTGTGTGATCAGTTTGACGTATGGAGTCTCACCGCAACCGGAACACGCGCCGGAGTACTCAAACAGCGGCTGAAGGAATTGCGACCCCTTCACGCTATCCACACGGACGCTTCTCCGGTCTATCTCGGGAAGTGAGAGGAAGAAGTCATAGTTGAGCCGTTCGGTTTCCCGGATTGACGGTTGGGGCATCATGTTAATGGCTTTCAACCTCGTTTCGCTCTTGTTCTTCGCCGGGCATATTTCAACACAGATACCGCAGCCGGTACAGTCCTCGGGAGCGACCTGGACGGTATATTTCATCCCTTTGTACTCCGGACCCCGATAGTCGGCCGACTTGAACGCATCGGGAGCCGCAGCAAGCTGTGTGGGTTCATACACTTTGACACGGATCGTTGCATGCGGACAGACAATAGCGCACTTGTTGCACTGAATACAGATCTTCTCGTCCCATACGGGGATTTCGAGAGCAATATTCCTCTTCTCCCATTGCGCCGTCCCCTGGGGATATGTTCCGTCCACAGGAAACGCGCTCACCGGAAGTGAATCGCCGTTTCCTGCAATCATTCTCGCAGTTACCGATCGGACAAACTCGGGAGCGCGGTCGGATACGACCGGAGGCATCTCAATCGTGCTTGTGACTTTGTCGGGTACTTTCACTTCAAAGAGGTTTGCAATCGTCTGGTCCACTGCCTCATAGTTTCGGCGGACAACGTCTTCCCCCTTCTTCCCATAGGTCTTCTCGATGGACTTCTTAATGGCCCCGATCGCCTGCTCGCGTGGCAGGACTCCGGAAATCGCAAAGAAGCATGTCTGCATGATCGTGTTGACACGCGCACCCATGCCGGCCTCCTTTGCGACGCGGTAGCCGTCGATCACATAGAACCTGATTTTCTTCCGGATGATTTGTTCCTGAACGTGCCGAGGAAGCTTGTCCCAAACCTCACCCGCACCAAAATAGCTGTTCAGCAAGAATGTTGCCCCGGGGACTGCCCGTTCAAGGACATCGAATTTCTCAAGGAATAACCACTGATGGCACGCGATGAAATTCGCCTTCTCAACAAGGTAGGTGGAATGGATCGGACGCGGGCCAAAGCGGAGATGCGACGTGGTAGTTGAGCCTGATTTCTTTGAGTCGTAGACGAAGTACCCCTGGGCGTAGAAGTCGGTGTCTTCCCCGATAATCTTGATCGAATTCTTGTTGGCACCGACTGTTCCGTCTGCCCCAAGGCCGTAAAACAGCGCTCGGACGACGTCATCCGGCTCAGTGGAAAACGAAGGATCATAATCGATGCTCGTGCCGCCAACATCGTCTTTGATGCCAACCGTGAAATGATTGCGCGGCCGGTCCTTCTTCATTTCGTCGAAAATCCCCTTCACCATGGCGGGATTGAATTCCTTCGATGAGAGCCCATACCTACCACCGATTACCTTTGGCAATGCCGAAGGGGAGAGGACACCTGAACCGACCGATTCCATCAACGCACCTGCAACATCAAGATACAGCGGCTCTCCGGTACTTCCCGGTTCCTTTGTTCTATCAAGAACTGCAATACACTTGACGGATTTTGGCAACACAGCAAGAAAATCCGGAACGGAAAACGGGCGGAACAGTCGGACCTTCAAGAGTCCGATCTTTTCATCCGATTGCCTCAGGATGGAAACAGTTTCCTCAACTGTCTCAGCTCCGGACCCCATCATGACGATGACTCTTTCTGCTTCCGGTGAACCAACGTACTGGAAGAGGTCATACTGGCGCCCCGTAATCTCCGCGAACCGTTTCATTTCTTCCCGGACAATTGAGGGAAATTGTTGATAGAAGGGATTCTGTGCTTCACGGGATTGGAAGAAGACATCCGGGTTCTGTGCAGAACCGCGAAGCACCGGGTGGTCTGGCGACAGCCCTCTTTGCCGATGAGCGCGGATCAGCTTTTCATCGATCATATTTCGCAGATCGCTGTCCGAGAGACGTTCGATCTTCATCACTTCATGGGAAGTCCGGAACCCGTCGAAAAAGTGGAGAATCGGGACGCGTCCCCGTAGCGTCGCGGCCTGTGCTATTGCGGCAAAGTCCATTACTTCCTGAACGCTGTTTGACGCGAACATGGCGAAGCCGGTTGAACGGGCAGCCATCACATCACTGTGATCGCCAAAGATAGAAAGTGCATGACTGGCAACAGCGCGGGCGGAGACGTGGAAGACGGTTGCTGTCAACTCCCCCGCGATCTTGAACATATTGGGAATCATGAGGAGAAGCCCCTGAGATGCAGTAAAGGTGGTCGACAGGGCCCCTGCCTGCAGAGCGCCGTGAACTGCTCCGGCCGCCCCTGCTTCACTCTGCATTTCGGTTACGGAAGGAACCGTCCCCCATAAGTTGCGAACCCCCTTGGCCGACCATTCATCGGCCCATTCTCCCATATTCGAAGAGGGTGTAATAGGGTATATTGCGATGACTTCGTTGAGTTTGTGGGCAACGTAGGCGGCCGCCTCATTCCCATCGATCGTTACAAAAGTCCGGGGTCTGTCAGTCATGAACATTTCCATGGCGATTATGAAATCCAGAAGTCTTGCCCTTGGGGAGGGCGAATTGCGTGCCATGAAAAAAATGGGCGGAGGGGGCTAATTTTGCCGTTTTTTTGGGGATTTAGAACTCTATGGTCCGACCCAATTCCATTTCATGGGAATCGGTTATCAGGAGTGAAAACTGGAACGGGAAACGAACGGTCGGTCGAGACGGGACAGTAACCGATAGTCAATTGGGAATCCTTACGCAACTCTGCACGATGGTCCGAAATTTCTGCGGATCCTTCTGAGGTCCTCGACCTCAACACCCCGGGCCCAATACTCGGCCGGCGAACGCACAACCGTGTTCAAATGAATAATGTCGGGCCGGATCCACTCTGTAACAGTCTTTAACAGCGCCAGTTCCTCCGTCGCATCATTGATCCCCTTCACCAGAAGAATCTCGAGCCAGATCTGTCCCGTGAATTCCTTACGGAAGGCAACGAGCCCATTAATGATTTCCTCAATGTCCAACCGACCGTGCGGACGGTTGATCCTTTCAAACACGTGGTCAGAAACTGCATCAAGAGACGGGAGAACAATATCAGCTTGCAGAAGATCCCTCCTGACATCCTCCCTGAAGAGCAGAACTCCGTTGGTCAGAACCGCCACCGGAATGGTCGTCATGTCCTTGATCTGTTTGATGATCTCGCCGAGTTTCGAGTTCAGAGTTGGCTCGCCGGATGCGGAAAGTGTGATGTGGTCAATCCCGTTGTGTTGCTTCCCGAGCGCTGCCTGTAGTTCCTCCAGAATAACATCGACCTTCACATATTCCCTCCTCTGAAGTGTGAGGCGATCGGTCCTTCCGAGTTCACAATAGACACAATCCAGGGAAGAGGTCTTCAGGTGAATGACGTCGACGGCCAGGGAGCGTCCAAGTCGACGGGAATGTCTGGGGCCGAAAACAAGTGGTCTGGCAAGGGTTTCAGGCAGAATCGAGATGTCCATGGTGCTCCTAACAGATTCTTGGCAATTGCTCTGCGGCAAGCAGATAGACAATCCGCAACGTACCCATTGTCGTCCTCATGGATACCCCATCCGGGTGGGCTTCCTAAAACAATCCCGGCGTCCAGGTGACATCCCCCATTGGTCAGTCTGCACAACGGGAATATCCCACATCCCCATCCGCCGGGTATCCATCCGGTATAGGCATTCCTTACCGCACACCTTGAACGAGCGATCTTTCTTCAATATCGAGATACTCAAGGAGGTGATCCAGAATTTCTTTCCTTACAGTCAGCAACTCGCGGTAGTCCGGGCTTTCTGTATCGGATATTTCCTTCCGGAGGTTCAAAACGTAGCTCTCTGTCGCAACCACCAGTGCTTCCCGTTCCTTTTCTGTAAGTTCAATGATGACCATGTGTTTCTCCGTGAATTTCAGACAGTGATTGCTGTCCACA
>DAIPLH010000188.1:1109-6142 GCA_036769325.1 Bacteroidota bacterium | reverse complement strand
CTTCGTCGAACCGAAACATCTGCAATTGCCGAAGTCGACAGTGACATTTTCAGTGACTCCTGCAGGCGACAGCGAACTCGAAATGGTGCTCCATGCCAGCAAGTTCGTCAAAAACGTCCGCGTCGAGGTCAAAGGTGGGGAAGTCACCTTTACTGACAACTACATCGACATTGATGCCGGGGCCAAAGGGGTCATTCGATTAGGCTCAACGCTGAAGTTAGCTGAGATCAGGAAGAGAACACACTTGTACTGGTTGGAGAAGGGAAGGGAATGAGCCATCCGCTGAAAATTGACCGGCTCAACGACGGTGCGCCGTTACTGGACAGAGTGGAATCGCATCCGTGGGAGAGTTCAGTCACCTTCAACCCGGCATGTGTGTGTGTGAGGAGCGCAACGGAGCTCGCATCGATTATTCCTTTGCTGCCGTTTGACAAGGATAAGAGAGATTTGCTGAGCAAAGAGCCGGCGTTGTGTTTCCTCCTGTACCGGGCGCAGGGAAGGAAGACAACGGAGCATGATTACACGCGCTCATCCATAGGTCTGGCGGTCCTTACCCCCGAGCTAAGAATCCTTGCCCGGCATAATGAGCCGGTGGTCAGACCCGACCGGGACTATGACAATCTGGGTGTGGAGGATGGGCGAATCACCCGGGTCGGGGATCGTTATGTCATGCTGTATTGTGCGTATGGTTCCGGTACACCGAAGAACAGGATTCGTATTGCGATGGCATCTACGGGAGACTTCGTTCATTGGGAGAAACACGGTCTGCTCAAGGGAGATTTCAACCATTTGGACAATAAGAACGCGATGCTTTTCCCCGAACGTGTCAATGGCAAGCTGCTCATGCTCCATCGACCGATGGAGGGAACCGATGCAATGGCGATTCATTGGGCGGAAGCGGATGATCTCTTCGGCGAGTGGAAGAGTCGCGGCGTGCTCATGAAGCCGGTTCCGAATCCTCCGTTCATCGACACGTGGATCGGTGGTGGCGCTCCTCCCGTCAGGTTACCGGACGGCCGATATCTGATCATCTATCACATCGGCAATCGCAATAGCGACGGTACGCGGGAATACGACCTTGGCGTTGCCATTGGAGATCCTGAGCGCAAGGAATTCATCGTCAAACGTCATGATGCCTTGCTGCGCCCCGAGACCCCGGCTGAAACCACTGCCGACACAGATCTGGGTGTCAACAACGTTGTATTCATTTGCGGAGCATACTTTCATGATGACAATTTGTACTTCCCTTACGCCGGAGCCGATACTGTTGTTTTGGGGGGAAAGATTGAGAAGAATGAGATCGCGCGATATGTGGTGTTTCCGTGACGCGGATTGGAGACTAACCACGGAGGTCACGGAGGGATTTCTCCGCGTCCTTTCTCGATCCGCCCTTTGCGGAAATGTGAAATCGAACATTTTTCTGACAAAAACACTGACGTTACGTTCTTTTACCATGGTTCCCTGGATATCAACAAACGCAGACAGGAATTCAGTCATGTCAAAGCATATTGGGCTTTGGCTATCGCTGACGTCTGTTTGTGTTTCAGGATGCAGCGCAATTGGCTACGGGGTAGGGTCCGTTGTGGACTCCTCAAACCGTCAAGCAGAATGGGTGCCGGGCTCTTCGTTTTGGCAAGCGGAGTATCTCGACTCGACAGCAATCCTGTTCAAGGATGGGACAACGCTGGAAGGGACATTTCAGCGGGCTTCCAACATTCCAGTAGATTTGTATGAGGCGCGCTATACACAGGCAGCGTTATCCGGCACTTTTGACTTGCCAGCTCTTCACGATACGATCACGGTCAGACGCATTCGGGGAGTCCCTTCGGATAGAACAGTCGTCGGAGAATTCCTTGGATTCAGAATCAATGAGAGGTCGTCAAAAGGCGCGGTCAGAGTAAGGAGAGCCGTGGATGAAGAATCATTCGATCTTCCAACAATTGAAACTATCAAAGACCGACGTGGCCATGAGTGGAGCGGCAAATCTCTTGTGAAGAAGGTGAGCCATGGAGAGCTGCCTCTTGACCGGAGTGTAGCTCTGTCTGCTCCACGCGATACGGTCCTTGCTGTTGATGACATCGACTCGGTCATGATTCAGAAAGAGTCTTCGTGGAGGTGGATAGGTCTTGGAATTGGGGCTGCTTTTGATGTTACTGCAATCGTCATTGCCATTAATACTGATTGGTCCGCGATTGATGATGGAATAGTGCTGGATGGACCATTCTGGACGAGATGAGGCAGCGGGAAATGGTAACCCGGGTTAACGGTTATTCGCTAACCGATTAACGAGTAACCAATAATTATTAGTCGTCAGTCGTTACACTTGATTATCATTCGGGAGGCAAGAAGATGAAAACAATGCCCCACCCATCACGTCGTTTGCGAGGTGAAAATCCGGCTGTCAGTCCGCAAACCCGCTCAGAAACATCAGCAGACAGAGCGTCCATGCCGCGGGACGAGAGTACCGGCAGGATACAGCGCGGGGTTCTCCTGCTTAATCTGCTAACGCTCTGTGGTTGCGAGGACCTGGCGATACATGACACGTCGAGCTTGCTGATCCCAAGCCTTCAGCGATCTGAAGTCATCGGCATTGTGGCGGGTTTTGGGACGACCTTCGCTGCCGTGCCCGACTTGATCAAGATGTTCAAGCGACGGTCAAGCAAGGGGATGAATCCGACGATGGCGGGGATCATGGGTCTTTTTCAGATTTTTTGGATCTATTATGGCCTCTTAATTGTGTCGCGACCGGTAATTGTGTGGAACATGATCGCCGTGGTAATCAATTTCATGACTGTCGGAGCGTATTTCTTGTTCGCCCGCATGGAAAAGGAATGAGGAGTAAAGAATTGATGGTGACAATGGCGGGGGGTAGGAACCGGTCAACGGTCAACTAACAGTTAGTGGTTAATCACTAATTGTTTTTGTTGTTTCAGGGGCAAATAACGGGATTCCTCCCCTGTTTCCCTGATATCCAATGCTCCCTTGACATTTCCTTTCACAAGCCTCATCTTTAAGGCGTTCCTCCGCTCTTCGTTTCATGACTATGCCTTCCCGGGTAGCTTCACCCAGGAAAACTGACAGTTTAAAGGCCGACGCCGGCACGTTTCAAGGTTTTTTCTATTCAAATTCCGTCCCACTGTGAGGTAGTTTCATGAAACGCATCTTCCCTTTCTTCTTTCTCCTGTTCCCCGTCTCCCTCTTTGCGCAGGACTGGCATTGGCAAAACCCGCTCCCGCAGGGGAATAGCCTTAACGATATCCACATCTTCGACGAAAACACAGCTATTGTTGTTGGGGAGGCGGGCACGGTACTGAAAACCGAGGACGGCGGAACAACCTGGACGGCCCTGGCCAGTGGAACGACGAACGGTTTGTTCTCAGTCTTTTTCATTGATCCGACTACGGGCTGGGCAGTAGGAGAGAAGGGCACGATTCTTCACACCACGAATAGCGGAACAGACTGGACGGCTCAAACAAGCGGGACAACGCACCAGTTGTCATGCGTCTTTTTCACTGACCCCAATACAGGATGGGCAACCGGAGGGCGGTATTCTCCATCAGCCAGCACCATCCGTCACACGACGAATGGGGGAACAACCTGGACGACTCAAACAGGCGGAACGACGGACTGGCTGTACAGTGTCTTTTTCACCGATGCAAGCACGGGCTGGGCAGTAGGGGAGAATGGCACGATTGTTCACACAACGAATGGCGGAACAAACTGGACGTTCCAGATAGAGGGAGCGTCGCGCTGCCTGTACTCCGTCTTTTTCACTGACCCAAATACAGGCTGGGCGGTTGGACACACCGGCAGCATTCGTCATACCACGAATGGTGGAACAACCTGGACGGCTCAGACAAGCGGAACGACGGACCACCTGCACTCCGTTTTTTTCAATGACGCAAATACAGGCTGGGTCGTTGGAGGGCGGTATTCTCCCTCGAGCGGCACCATTCTTCAAACCACGAATGGCGGAACACTCTGGACGCCTCAAACGAGCGGAACGACGAACCCTTTGTATTCAGCCTTCTGCACTGATGCCAGTACAATCTGGGCAGTTGGAGATGCCGGCACCATTCTTCACAGCACGAATGGCGGAACAATCTGGACGCCTCAAACGAGGGGGACAACGAACTGGCTGTTCCCCGTCTTCTTCATCGATGCCAGCAGAGGATGGGCTGTTGGAGACCGGGGCACCATTCTTCACACGATGGATGGTGGGACAACCTGGACGGCTCAAAACAGTGGGACAGGGAGGGACTTGTCCTCTGTCATTTTTACTGATGTCAGTACGGGGTGGACTCTTGGAGCCCTTGGCATCATTCTTCACACCACGAATGGCGGAGGAACCTGGGGGGATCAGGCAAGTGGAACGACGAACGATTTGTTGTCCATCTTTTTCGCTGATGCTAATACAGGCTGGGCGGTTGGTACTGCCGGCACCATTCTTCACACCACAAATGGCGGAACAGACTGGTCGGTTCAGACAAGTGGAACGACGTTCGACCTGTCCTCCGTCTTTTTCGCTGATGCCAATACAGGCTGGGCAGTTGGAGGGCGGTATTCTCCATCAGGAAGCGCCATCCTTCACACCTCGGATGGCGGAGCAACCTGGATGGCTCAAACAAGCGGAACGACGAACCTGTTATCCTCCGTGTTTTTCGCCGATGCGAGCACAGGCTGGGCGGTTGGAGACGTTGGGACAATCCTTCACACTGTGAATGGCGGAACAGACTGGGCGGCTCAGACAAGTGGAACGACAAACGAACTGTATTCCATCTTTTTCGCTGATCCGAATACAGGCTGGGCGGTTGGAGATACAGGTGCCATTCTTCGCACCACGAATGGCGGAACAGATTGGACAGCTCAAACAAGCGGAACAACGAACCCGTTGTGCTCCGTCCTTTTCACTGATGCCAATACAGGCTGGGCCGTTGGGTCAAGTGGCACCATTCTTCACACGACGACAGGTGGTACAGGCGTTGAGCCACCGGCTGCGCCAGCTCTTGTCTCGCCAGCGGACGGTTCAATCG
>DAIPLH010000188.1:0-1073 GCA_036769325.1 Bacteroidota bacterium | reverse complement strand
CAGCTGGAACCCTGCTGCCGGAGCGAACTGGTATTCGCTTCAGGTATCTGGAAGTCCTTATTTCACCACAAACGTGCTGAGCCAGACGAACATCGCAACCACATCCTACCAGCTGAGTGGCCTCGAAGATGGGACAACGTACTACTGGCGTGTGAGTCTGACCGATGATTCAGGCACAAGCGGATGGTCAGAGGCATGGAGTTTCAGAATTGGTAGTGCCCCTCAACAAGTCGCGCTTGTTGCACCTGGCGATGGCGCACTTGTGACTTCAGACAGTGTATTGTTTGTGTGGCATCAGGGTTTTCCTCTTGTCGACCATTACTGGCTTGAAGAAGCGACGGACTCTTTGTTTACCACACCGTTCATAGATTCGCTTGTCACGGACACTGTCCGGACGCTGACCCAGCTTATTCACAACCAGACCTACTGGTGGAGGGTGAGGGCACACAACACTTTCGGAGTGGGTCCTTTCAGCGAAGCAAGAAGTTTCTTTGTCTACCTGGAAATTCCTTCTTCACCCGTGCTTCTTTCACCGGACAGCGGGGCAACGGGGGTTTCCACGAATCTTACACTTGGCTGGAGCTCTTCAACCGGGTCAGAGTCCTTTGCCGTACAGCTCTCAGACACTCCGGATTTCTCAAATCTCGTTGTTGATGCAGACAGCCTTGGTGCGACATCGTTTGATGTGGCAGGGTTGTCCGTCAACACAACCTATTACTGGCGTGTGCGTGCTGTCAACGCATTGGGTGCGAGTGATTGGTCTGAAATTTGGAGTTTCACGACGTGGACACGCCCGAATCAGGTCGTTCTTGCCATGCCTGAAGACGGAGCAATCCTTGCCGATATCAGCGCCGTCTGCCGGTGGTTTCCGAGCACACCGGAAGTTGACCGGTACTGGTTTGAGTGGGCCGCTGATTCCCTGTTTACCAACTCCGTGATTGATTCTACGGTGACGGACACGATATCGATAGCATCCCCGCTCCAGGACAATCAGACCTACTATTGGAAGGTCAGAGCGCACAATGCGATAGGTTGGGGAGAGTTCAGTGAGGTGTGGAGCTTTAGCGTTCTTC
>DAIPLH010000187.1:4677-6150 GCA_036769325.1 Bacteroidota bacterium | reverse complement strand
GAGGTAGTTCATCACAGCGCCGGCTGCGACGATGCCGATCCGGAATTCCTCTGCGCCGAACCCTTTCAGCGATCTGGTCTTGAAATGGGAAATGATGATCTCGTAGGCAAAGTCGAAATTAAAGATCCAATCCTCAACGGTCGTATACATTCCACTGTAGTGTTGACGGAGAATGCTGCGTAGCGCCTCTGCATCCCGTTTCTGGATGAGGATTTCGGACGGGTTGAGGGCTCCGATCTGCTCAGGAAGCTGTTTCAGGGGGAACTCTCCGGTTCTGAACTCTCCCGTGGACGCATCCACAGAGCTCATCCCGACGATGTCTGTTCCTGTGGCAAGGGGAGACGGAAATGCGATTGCGGCAAGGTAGTTATTCTGTTTCCCCTGCAGAACCCGGTCGGAAAACGCCACACCGGGTGTTACGACTTCGATAACATCCCGCTTAACGATCCCCTTTGCCGTTCTCGGATCCTCGAGCTGCTCGCAGATGGCCACTCTATGGCCCGCTTTCAGGAATTTTGGGAGGTAGGAATCGAGGGCGTGGTGGGGGAAACCGGCCAGAGGGATTTCGCCCGCAGCCCCATTGCCTCTTCTTGTGAGGGTGATCCCGAGGACCTTTGAGGCAATCCTCGCATCGTCCTCAAACGTTTCGAAGAAATCCCCCATGCGAAACAACAGGACAGTTCCCGGGTAACGGGACTTTACCTGTGCGTACTGTTTCATGAGAGGGGTGGACATGCGGGTCTTCCGAGGTTTCTTCCAAGCAATACTAATGTAAAATCAGAGGAAAAGCAATGCGGGAAGGGAGGTAACCCGGTTTCCGGGTGAACATCCAACAACCAACATGGAACATCCAACGCCGAAAGAATAGCCACAAAAGCAAAACGGGAACGGAGAGTTTCTCCGTTCCCGTGTTTGCAGGGTCAGCAGCAAGAGATTAATTCAGCGGACATCCAAGTTCGTTGTTGTACTCGAACGTGTCCTTCAGTGCTTCGTATTCATCATCGGTTCCAGGAAAGAGGTCGTTGAACATAGAGATGACTTCCTCATCTGAGAACTCGTAATTGACTCCATCGGAAGCACCGTTCAACAGTGCAGCCACGGTGTGTCGTCCGAGAGCATCAAGTCCGCCGCCACCGTTTCCGGCAATCTGAACCAAAGTCTGTCCGGGAAACGCATCCTCGAAGACATCGCTGAAGAGCATATCCGGTGTGTACGGTGCAGGCCAGCTGTCAAAATGCTGTTCCTGCTTCCAGTATCCTGGCGTGCAACCCTCTGTTCCGCCAACTCTCTCACAGAAGCCGAAGTCGATCGATTTGTTGATCGGGTACTGTTCGTTGATGGTAACGAGTGATGGATTGGGGTTGCTGTCCTTCAGCGTGTCGCTGACGGCATTCGGGGTAGTAAGAACATACCCGGCCGGCGGAATAACCTCCACCAGATAGGTGCCGTAGCAAAGCTGTCGAAACTTGTAAC
>DAIPLH010000187.1:0-4667 GCA_036769325.1 Bacteroidota bacterium | reverse complement strand
GCCAGTGACCGGATCAATCAGTCTGATTTCAACACCCTCGATACCCATCTCGGGTGGGTTGCCTCTGTGGCAATCCTGGAAACCATCGCAATTATGATCCGCCCACACGAAGTTACCAATCTTACCCTTGCAACCGCCGGCTCCAACTGCTTTTCCGACAACGGCATCGTCCATATCCGGATCGAAGGTGACCGCTTGTGGTGAGTTATCCGGTGCATTGACGTTGTCCTGACAACTCTGTGTTGTCAGTCCAAGCAACGCCATCACCAGAAATGGCAAAAGAAATTTCTTCATGAAGATCTCCTGTTGGTTTGAAATGTGTTTTGTTAATTGAGAATTCTGTCCGGAACTACGGCAGGTGGAAGGAATCTTGCCTTCCAAAGCTCACACAATGTACTACCTGCCATCGAGGGAGTTCGTTAAGTGGGTCACGGCCGGATTGGTTTATCCGAAAATTCTGATTTACCTGATTGGCTAAAGCTGAGGCGGGACCTGGGGAAAAACAAACGGGAACGGCATTTGCCGTTCCCGGTCGCTACCCCTGGAAACCCAGGGGATCATCTTCATTGTTTAGTAATTGTACTTGGGTATTCTCACGCTCTCCCACCAGTTCGTAATGGCGTAGGTTTTCACCCAGTAGCCTGGATAGAAAGGCGGCCTGAAGTTCGGATCTTCCAACCTCTGGTCATATCTGTAGCGTTTGTAGTACCCGTGCGTCAGGACCGACCCGGCGTAAGTTCCCACTGCACCGCGCTCGTCCTGAATAATTGACCCCTGGACATAGAGATTTCCGCGGGTGGGTCCGGTGTCGTGGCTTTCCACCTTGAAGCTGCCGTCTCGTGCAAAAATGCTTGCATCGATGACACAGTTGGTCTGGTTGGCAGTGTTGTTATTGACAATCACGTTGTCTTCTGCAATCAATCCGATCACGTCGTCTGAGGCGTCAAAATCTCTGTCGGCAAGCAGGACGTCGTTATCAATACGTACATCACTAAGAGACGCAACGGAAATCTGGCCATCCATTGTTCCCTTGACTGTTACCTGTCCGGTGCTCAGAAGGGCTCCGTTGAACCCGCCTCCATATATCGACACTGAGTCGATAATCGGTCCTCCCGACGAAGATCTGACAAGTGCATAGCCGTCATTGTTCGCAGTTGTGCCAGGATTAAGGTCAACCCAGATATTTCCCGCGTATGTCCTTCCGCCTGCTGCAGCGGCCGCGATCAGTTCAGCAAGATCTTCGGGAAGATCGATGGTTGCGACGCCGGTTTCATAGCCGTCCTTAAACACAGCCTTGTTGGCACCCTTGCCGGGTTTTGGATCCATCATCTTCGAAGTAGTTACCTTCTCGTAGAAGACCGGCTTCCCGTTGACGTGCAGATTACCGTTTGAATGGACCCGGCCCCAAACCGTATCACCGGTAATCCAGAAAACGTTTCCTTCGAAATTCGTCATCCATGCAAGCAGGGTAAAGCTGTTCTCCTTCTTATCAGTAAAGAAGACTTCAATTGTGTCATGCAGGGTCACAGAAGGAGAATGCGGATAGCTGGAGATGCTTCGCAACCGGCTCATTCCACCTCCGAGCTTTGCCATGGTGACACTAAAACTTCCCACCAGATTTCCCGACCCGGTTTCTCCCTCCTCTTCACCACCGCCCTCTCCGCCCGAGAAATCCTGAGAGATGGTTCCCACCCAGGATGTATCGAGATAGACCTTTGCCAGACCCACATTGGCTCCGGTGAGCGCGAGGTTGTGTGATTCGGTTGTCGTTGTATAGTTCGACATGTTCTCGATTGCTCGAGTGGACATGCCGCTGATATTCAAACCTAGATAGCTCAGGATAAACCCGAAGCCTATCGTTACGATGAGGATTGCCTTGCCGCCCATGTATAGTCCTCGTTATTGTTAATGGTTATCGTCTTGAATTCTGAGAAGCCAGTCTCGTTTGCTGCCAGAGCGAGCTGGAGAAAAGCGCCTGCGGGTTATCTCCCAGCGAATTCAGAGGCGCATACGGATTCTGGACTTCAATGGTGACCTCCACGGTATGGATCTCGGAAAGTTCACCGGCAGGAACCGGTCGTGCGAGGAACACGCCGTCCTGCGTCATATAATTGAGTTGAAAAATGGTAACGGCGCCCACGGATGCAACCATGCCGTTTCCGACAACCCTGTGCAGAAGGCGGTCTGCCTCATTCTGCGTGCCACTGAGTTCACTCAACGGTCCGAGATAGTAGCGAACGGTAGCGGGCGTTCCAGATCGGTCAACATCATAGAGGAATGTGATCGAGCTGGTATCCGCCGCCAGAATTGTCTGATGAAGCTCGGTCACACCAAAACCCATGTTCCGAAATTCACTTTCGAGCACCTGAACGGTGGAAGTCAGCATTTCCTGGACAAGCATATCGCCGTTGTACACCGTATGGTTCTCAGCCGCAATATCGTTCGAGGTGAGAATGATCATCAGCAGAATTCCACCGACAACGAACGACACCATGATATCGAGAATGGTAGCCATTTCAGATTCGTCCTTTCAGATCAATCGAAATGAAAATAACCAAGCACAAACGAAAGCCGAAGGGTGTCCGCCCTCGGTGCTGGCGGAAGCAAGCGCCAGGTTTTCAGATCCATACGTTTCACATAAGTTCGGGCGTTGCTGATTGCTGACACGTCGAGCGCGTTGACATAGTTGACGGAGAACTGGGTGGCATAAAGCCTTCCTGTTCCGCTCGCCTCCTTCTCAAGTACAAAGCCGTCGAAGTCATCAAAATCATTAAATTCATGAAGGCTGTCTTCAGTCCCTTCCGCTCCCAGATTCAGGGCCGGTGTGAGGGCAGTTACGCTGGCGATGGCAATGTCTGAAGTGTCGGTCACTTCGTCGTATGCCATACCCTGCGCGATTTCTATGTACGAGGTTGCAATTGATGTTGCGAGAATCCCGTCCTGCCCCGTGGAGATGTCATCCCCGGACGCACCCAACAGACGATAGAAATTGTTTAATGTCGTCGTTAAGAGGACGAACGCGAAGATCGTCAACATTGTTTGTCCGGTTGTCATTGTCGGCTCAACCTTTGTTTGTTTTTTGATTATGAGCCACTGGTACAATAGTGCCAGGGCTTCCCCCCGTTTCTTGGGGGACCGAAACGGAGGCAGGGGGAGGTTACACTTTATCGCACTACCGTAGTAACAAGATACACGCCATAGTCCTAGGGGCTATGATTCCTGCCGAAAATCGGCATGTTTCCGCCGTACCGGACAACACCGCCGTCAGAATGAGCTGTCCGCTCAAGGGAAGTTCTACCCACTTTGTGGAAATTTTGTACCCATGGCGGTCATTTTTTCTCTGTCATAAAGCTCGTGACCGGGAATCCCATCCATTGTTTCAAAAAACCTGCCGCCTGCGGCTGGCTCAATCCGATGTTCTCGATCAAACTGCTGTCACAATTCGACAACCATTCTCATGCATAAAGGGGATTCTGACTCAGTTCAGCCCATTTCGCTCAGGCAAACTGTCTTGCTTCTGGCGGGCAGATTCTCTATATATAGGCGGATTCATCCTGCTTGAATGATCCCCTCTTTTCCTGAAAATGCGCATATGGCGGCCCGTACCGCGGTCCGCGTCTTTGACTAACCAGGAGCGATCTATGAAAAAAGTCGGAATTCTCTTCGGTATGGAAACAAGCTTTCCACCAGCCCTCGTTGAGCGGATCAACGCGATGGACGTCGGAGTAACAGCGGAGTTTGTCCAGCTGGGCGAGACAAACATGGATGCCTTGCCAAAATATGACGTGATCCTTGATCGCATTTCGCAGGATATCCCCTACTATCGTTCATACCTGAAACATGCAGTCCTGACCGGAACACATGTCATCAATAACCCCTTCTGGTGGTCCGCAGATGACAAGTTCTTCAACTATAGTCTTGCCGGCCGGATCGGGGTTGCGGTTCCAAAAACAGTTCTTCTGCCTTCTCACAGGCACCCGCCCCAGACAACTTCACAGTCGATGCGCAATCTTATCTTCCCGCTTCCCTGGGATGACATCTTCAAGTATGTCGGATTCCCCGCGTTCATGAAGCCATACAGCGGCGGTGGTTGGAAACACGTGTACAAGGTTCATAACGAGAGTGACTTCTTCCACTACTATCACCAGACACAGGACATGGTGATGACACTCCAGGAAGCAATCGAGTTCGAAACATATTTCCGCTGCTATGTCATCGGCCAGGAAAAAGTCCATGTCATGCCTTATGACCCGCGTGCTCCATTTGAGAACCGGTACGTGAGGAATGCGCCTGCGACAGAACCTTCGCTCAAGGCAAGGGTTGAGAATGATTGCAAGGTTCTTTGCCGCGCCCTCGGCTATGATCTCAACACTGTTGAGTTCGCCGTGCGCGATGGGATTCCGTATGCAATCGATTTTCTCAATCCTGCCCCGGATGCAGATCTCCATTCCGTTGGCCATGATAATTTCGAATGGATTGTTGACGCGGTCGCCGAGCTTCTTGTCGAACGCGCCCTCACCCCTCAGAACGACACTGCCGAGTACCGTTGGGGTCATTTCCTGATGGGACAGCCGCCCGTGAACGGGAGCAAGCAGGGTGAAGCGAGGAAACCGGTGCGCAGGACCGCCAAGGCGGCGAGAAAGTGAAGTCAGGAACAAGGCCAAGCT
>DAIPLH010000186.1:4758-6192 GCA_036769325.1 Bacteroidota bacterium | reverse complement strand
GAGAAGGTCTCAGGAGAGATAAGCAAAGGACGTGAACTTCAACCTGCCCGGCTTTTCAGAGCTGACGGGCAGTGGCGGCTGATCGCGAAAGACAACGGCGTTCTCAAGCAGTTCTTGCTGACAAAGATGGGCGGCATCCGCCTGAGCGAGCGGAAGTTCAGGAAAATTCCGGTTCAGGAAGTCGATGCCCTTTTCCTGAATTCCTTCCGAAGCTTCCTGGGGACAGATCAGTTCACGGTCCGGCTCCATCTGTCAAAACGGTGGACCGGGATCATCAAACCCAGACAACACTTCGAGCAGGCTGAGGTTATTGAGCGCAAAGACGGCTCGCTTGACCTGCTCATTGTCGTAAACAACCTGCAGGAAATTGCCGGATGGGTTGCGGCCAGGGGGGAGGGAATTACCGTACTTGAGCCCGAAGAGCTGAAGAGTATGGTGATCGAGCTGGCGAAGGGGACGCTGAAGAACTATAGGAAGAGGGTATGATGGATGATGCATGATGGATAATGCATGATGGATAATGCATGATCGATAATGTCGATCATTAATCCATCATGGTTCATTTCTTCTGGCTGTTCCAACGCTTGCGCCTATGATCTTGCAGAGTGACTGACATTCGCTGAGGATACCGGCGACTCTCTCTCCTCCCACCATTCTCCGTCTAAGAATCAACTCAAGCCAGACCTCCGCTTCATTTAGCTCTTTGAGGACGATTCGCAATTTGTGAAGAAAGTCCTTTCTGCTCTCGGCCCCTCTGGCTTCAGCATAGTTCGGAGCTGCTGAAGTTGCACAGCGAAGGAGCTGCGCCCCTACATGGGTTCCGGCTGTTGTCTTCGGCAACATCTCGCAAAGGTCCACTGCATCCGATGCAAACTGCATGAGTTTCGCCCGGATATCGTCTCCTTTGGTCATCGAGGTCATCCTCCTACCTATAGAACGATTTCCGGTAACAGATCCCGATGATTTATCAGTGGCAGTAACGTCTGCCTTCAATTATCCATCATCCATCATCAATCATCCGTCACATCCCCACAACAATCTCGGGTTCTTCTTCCCCAAGCTTCATCTCGTATCTGGCAAGGTATCCCTTCGTTTTGTAGGGCACAGTTTTTCCTGCCGCAATAGTCTTCACTGTAGCAACGAGGACGCGAGTTTCCGTTCCTTCAATGCACGAAAAGACCAGCTCAATGTTTGATGCATCCGTTGCCCCATCGTTTCGTACAGTGCCTTCCACCCAGTAGCTTGTACCCGAGGAGGCTGGTGCGAAGGAGGAATACTCATCGGGAACTGCGGTGCTGGTCTCCCGTTGCTTCTTCAGCTTCTTTGAAACGACCACGATTTCCTGTTTTTCCTCCATGCAGCTTGTGAGGATTACGGCAATCAGCACGGTCAGCATGGCGGACTTCATTTGGATCTCCTTTCTGAGATTGCGAG
>DAIPLH010000186.1:0-4748 GCA_036769325.1 Bacteroidota bacterium | reverse complement strand
GCGAGTCCTGACATCTTTGGTCGGGGAGAAGCAATCTGATAAACTCGGCGCGGAGGCAACGGCAGTCAGACTGCTTCGTCCCCCGACTACGTCGGGATCCTCGCAGTGACATCGTGAATCGTGAATCAGAGAACGTCGGAAGCCCCCTGATGAAACCTAAATCATCAATCTTCAAACCTCAATCGCGCCAACATGCTAGTGCCCCACGAGGGCTTTCGCTGCCTTCGTCACCCGGGCACTGATGCATGGGACCAGCCAGAGTGCATAGCCATCCTCGCGCCGCGCGCATTCAATCATATCGTTGAAGCGGTTCCTGACATCCTCGAGCGGATGACCTGAGTTCTTACTGATCCATTCCTGAAATCCATCTCGCCAGTGAACGAGTATGTCAGCAAAGAGACTCCGTTCAACGCGAAGAGTATCGATGCAGAGATAGTTCGCTTCGATTTCAGCGCACCGTAACGAGGTGAGAACTGCAGGCATCTTCCTTCCCTGTCGCAGGTCAGACCCTGCTTTCAGGGAGGCTTTCCCGCCATACGACCCGAAGAACTCATCGGTATCAAATTTTGTGGGATGGAAGAACAACATCCCATAGTCTTCCGCGAGGGCATAGAGCCACCCTCCCGGACGTGTCACACGGATCATCTCCCGGAGGACCGCGATGGGATCTGGAACAGCCTGGAGCATATGCCGGCAAAGGGCAACATCGAACCGATCGCTTTCAAAAGGCATCTTCGTTGCATCTCCGTGCTGAAAGGAAACACTTGGCAGATCGGCGTATCGCTCCTGTGCCAGCCGGATGTGTGTTTCGGCGATGTCGATCCCGATGACATACTTCGGCGAAAATTCCGCGGCCAACCGTGAGGAGATTTCCCCGGTTCCGCAACCGACGTCAAGCACGTCTAGACCCGGATGCGAAAAAATGCGTCTTAGCAGCTCTTTCTCCTGGGGCCAGATGGCATTCGCCTGAGCAGCGAGTGTGCGCACCATCGCCTCGTTCTCCATCGGCTCCTTTTGACCATATTCCCTCGCTGCCATATCCTGGTCAACCCTTCACGCTGTAGTTCATTTCCCTGAGCTTTGCCCCGGCCACCGACCTTTGATCCCCCTGCAGCTCAATGACACCGTTCTTCACTGTTCCGCCTGTACCACAATGCTCCTTGAGTTCACTCGCAATCTGCTTCATGGTGGCTGGATTGTGCTGCAAACCGGAAACAATCGTGACCGATTTCCCCTTTCGACCCTTTGTCTCAAGGGTAATTCGAACCGGCCTGCCTTTGCCATTGTGTCCATCTGGAACCGGAACGGGACGAGACTCCGGTGGATCAGGCAATATCTGACGAAGCTCAGAGAATGATTTTAGTTTCATAGCAAGATACGGCGAACAGACCTATTTCAGTCCTCTTTTTTTCTTCTCGATGAATACCTGTGCATCAAGCGGTGCCGCACAGAGCGCACAGAGATACCTTCGCGTGGTTTCGTTAAAGTCAGGCTCCCGTACCTGCTTGCAGTTCGGACATCGGACTACGAGCGGTTTTTCTTCCTTGGGCTTTCCCACTGCTAGTCAGTAACTCCAGAGGCCACGCTCGTGCTCCCGCGCCTCTCTCTGTAATTCCAGAAATTGTTCAGCGTGCTTCACATTCGGCGGAATTGTAAGCACAACCGCAAAACCAAGCCTTAGTAATTCCGCGTTCACAAACGTGTCATCCTCGAGAAACACGTATGCGAGCAGGCGGCCATATTTGTCACGCTCCTGGACATCAAACTCGAGCCGGACATCCTTTCCCTCCAACATGTTTTTAGAAAACCCGCTTGCTTCAGGGCCAAATGGTTCCACAGGTTTGTTGGGATGAACGGTCTCAGGTGTGTCGATACCGATCAGCCGAACCCTCTCACCCCCGGTGAGAACGAAGGTGTCTCCATCCACAACACGCTCAACCTGGTGAAGTCCCTGGGAACGAGCGCAACCTATACCGCTGAGAACAAGGAGGAACAAAAGAGGGAGACGGCTGCAGACGGGATGAAAATGCATGTGTGAAGGTAGGGGAGAGAATGGAGGGAATCAAGTGGAGAATGGACCAAGTACCAAGCATCAAATCACAACCAAGTTCCAATCACCAAAGCTCAAATGATCGAAATGGATAGGTTATACTAGGAGATTAGTTGTTCAGGTTCTTTCAACGCAAAGACGCAAAGGCTATGATGGCTCAATAGCGCAAAGAACGCGGAGAAAGATTGAGGGTGAGGTATGGCATTTATCAAACTGCTCACGTCTTGACTACCTCACCCCGGCATGGTTGGTTCTTTTTCCCCTCTCCTATCAGGAGAGGGGAGCTAGCACAATCAGAGCTGGGGTGAGGTATGAGCTTCCGCGAACCCAATTGTCAATGGTCAATCACCAAACAACGACCTTCTCGGAAAATCACTACCTCACCCTGGCATAGTTGGTTCTTTTCCCCTCTCCTACCAGGAGAGGGGGCTTGCGCGATCATTGCTGGGGTGAGGTATGGGCTTCCGAAAAGAAAGCGGCACATGACAAGGTTCCAATTTGCATTCTCTCCCTTGAACTGGTATCATCATCCCGATGAGCATTCGAGCAATCATATTCGGTGTTACAGGCATGGTCGGCGAAGGAGTTCTCCATGAATGCCTCAGGCACAAGGATGTCCATTCTGTTCTCGTGATTAACAGAAGGCCCTGCGGAGTGGTTCATGAGAAACTGAAGGAGATCAGCCACGCTGACTTCCTCGATCTGAGCCCGATCGCCGATCAACTGTCCGGGTACAATGCCGGTTTCTTCTGTATGGGAGTTTCTTCAGTCGGGATGAAGGAAGCAGATTACCGCCGGATCACGTACGATCTCACCATGCACGTCGGAGAAACGCTTGTAAAGTGTAATCCTGCGATGGTGTTTTGTTACGTCTCGGGAGTTGGAACGGACAGCTCAGAACAGGGACGGCAGATGTGGGCAAGGGTGAAGGGAAAAACTGAGAACGATCTGATGAAACTTCCATTCAAAGGCGCATTCATGTTCCGGCCCGGATATATTCAACCAACTCCTGGGTTGAAAAACGCATATCGAATCTACAAATTCACCGCACCTCTGTATCCTCTTTTGAAAGTCGTTGCCAAACGCTTTGTCTGTACCCTGGAGGAAATCGGGTTGGCAATGATCAACGCGACTCTTCGGGGATTTCACAAGCGAGTGCTGGAATGTGAGGATATCACAACAGCTGCACGGCAAGGAAATAGTCAGTAGTCCATAGTCGGTAGTCCCCGTGGACTGCCGACTATCGACTGTCGACTATTTTTCTGGTTCAAAGTCGAGTACCAGCGAGTTCATGCAATAGCGCTTTCCTGTCGGCTGTGGACCATCGTCGAAAAGGTGTCCAAGGTGACCGCCACACCGTCCACACAGGACTTCAATTCTCTCCATCCCATACGAGTGATCAGGCTGATAGACTACTCCATCTTCCCTGACGGGCTCAAAAAAGCTCGGCCATCCACATGAGGCGGAAAATTTTGAATCTGATTTGAACAACGCGTTACCACAGGGAGCACAATAGTATGTGCCAATCCCGTCAAAGTCCCAATACTTCCCGCTGTATTCCCGCTCAGTGTCCTTCTCGCGGGCAATTGCATAAACCTCCGGGGAAAGCACCTTTCTCCACTCGGAATCCGGGATGTTAAGCTTAGTCGTATCCGTTCGCGAGTAATACGGGTTTTTCCTTTTCATTTCTTCCTTCCTGAACGGGTGTGCCTCGGTATTAAAGACAACGTCATCAAGCGACACAGGGTCGTCCTCATTCAACAATAAGTAAAGATACTTCATCGTCTCCGCCAGGAAAAAGCTCTCCATCCCGTCGCCCTTTTCCTTCGTGACAACATCCTCGAGGTATGCATACCCTGTTTCCGTCCTGCAATACTTCACCAGTGCCCTGAAGTACTTCTTCCCCAACTCGACGTAACGAGGATCTCCTGTGTATTGGTGAAGATAGTATGCTGATTCGATGATTTCGGGGCGCAGATAGTAACCCTTCGAAACAATACTCATTGTCGAATAGTCAATTGCTTCAGGTTCGATCCCCGCAATATCCCACATCATGTCGGATGACTTCTGAAGCTTCGCTGCCCGGGCAGTGTCCCCGGCGAGACAAAGCACCGCGGGAAAGAAAGCATCCAGAGACCCGTACCGCGTTCCGATACTGTCCCCTGTTTCCATATCAACCTGGCGATACCATAGTCTACCGTCGAGCGTATCGGCGAGCCAGGTATTGATAGCCGGAAGGCTTGACTCCCACATCATCTTGCATTCCTTATCGCCGAACAGGAGCCATCCCTTGATCAGATACTCGTAGTATGAATCGATTGCTCCGCGTATGTGGCTCCGCTTGTCCGTCCACTCCCCTGTTTCCGCGTTGATCCATGTGCCTACCAGCCCAATGGAAGATCGATGGTTGAAGAGCGCCGTCAGCGCACGTTTCGCCTTGCTATAAAACAAACTGTCGCCGGTGTGTCTGCTGAGAATTCCAAACTCCAGCAATGCCGTGCCTATTTCCGCGGGATTGTTGATCGAATCGCGAGTCGCGCCGGTCCGCAGATTGACATAGCGTTTCGGAATACCTGTGGGTGTTTCGTAGATCGGCAGCAGCCGGGTGCCAAGGTCTTTCGCGAGTTCGAGGAATCGTTCATCTCCATCCATCTCATAGGCACTGAGGAGGCCGCCAAGCAGCCGGATGATGACCTCG
>DAIPLH010000185.1:0-6198 GCA_036769325.1 Bacteroidota bacterium | reverse complement strand
GAAATACACGATCGCGCTCACCCATGCCGGCGGCGCTGCCGCCGTGAAGGTCAAGCGGCTTGCTTTGTTAGACGGCGAGACCGTGGTCGCCGAGGCGAAACCCGAAGCGGACTTCGGTCCCGGGCCGAAGGCGGCTCTCGAAGCGATCCAAATCCATGGTGGCTACGGGTACGTCAGGGAGTATCTGGTCGAACGATATCTCAGGGATGCGAAGATTACCGAAATCTATGAAGGCACCTCGGAGATCCAGCGACTGATTATCGCCCGGTCATTGTTACGCAGCTAGGCAGCTTTTCCATCACACCGTTACAACAATCCTTATCAACCAACAAAAGAGGAGTTCATGAAGACCAAAGTGAGATCAGGGGTTCTCGCGTTGTTGTTCCTTCTGGGTGCTAACAGCATGCAGGCTGAGGTACGATGGATCGTGGGGGGAAAACTGGGAATGTCGCTTGTGACGGGCGGAGGCTCGACGGATGCAGGACTTCATATCGGGCCGATGGCAGAAGCGCTCTTCACGAAGAACATGGCCATGGGATCAGAATTTACTGTCAACACACAAGCCGGAACACCGGTGATCTGGGCAAACTACTTCAAGTATTATTTTGACGTTCACCAATCCGCTATTAAACCGTACGCACATGGCGGATTCTTTCTTGACTTTGTGACGGGGGGTCCTTATTTCGGTCTTTCTTTCGGTGGTGGTGCAAACTTCCCGATCGCAAAGAATCTTTACATCCCGGCGGAAATTACGCTCGGACCCGTCTTTACCACACCCGCACGATTCCAAATGACGTTTACCAGCGGAATCAGATACATCGTTCCCTAACTCCTCTCAATTCAATCATCTAATAATAAGTAAGGAGAAGCAATGAAGCGCTTGTTTCCGGTGATCCTTGCCCTGGCCTTGTCTGCATCCATTGGAAAAGCAGAGCTAACGTTCGGCGTTGGTCCGCATCTCGGGGTGTCATTCTCATCATTCCAAAAACCAGCGGATGAGTTTTATGGAACAGGTTTCCTTTTCGGCGCGCACGGAGACGTGATGATTCTTCCATTTCTCACGACACGGCTCTCTCTTGACTATTCAATCTTCTCCTCTGATAAAGACAAACTCAAATCAGACCTTTTTCTCCCGTTTTTTCAGATGCAGCAACCCGGAATTGATCCGGCTGCAATCTCGGTTGAAGGGGCGAACGTTAGCATTTTTTCCGTGTATGTTGACGGAAAGGGACGAATCGCGACCGGAGGACCAGTCACGCCATATGGACTGTTGGGACTGGGACTTAACTTCGTAAGCACGAGCGAGGGTACGGGATTTAATCAGGGTCAGGCAGCTGCGACCCTTCCCTCCTCGAGCTCAACAGATTTCGGTTTGAATTTCGGCGCTGGTGCGGAATTCCTGTTGAACCCTGTTATCTTGTATATGGAGTTCAAGTATGGTCTCGTATTCACGAGCCCATCGAGTGGCGGTACGATCCCTATTGTCGTTGGGGCAACATTCCCTCTCTGATTTGTCGGTTTAGACATGTCCAGGGCCGGACCGATATATTCGGGTCCGGCCTTTTCATTGTGAAGTGTCCCGATTGTCTGGCCCTTTTAACTGCATTTGCTACGCAACCTCAGTTTTCTTAACTTCTACAGCGTTATCGAAGCGCCTTTTCAGTTATGCCCGTTCCTTGTTATCTTTGACCATCAAGTTCCTGATCGCATTTCTAGCTTCTTCTTCCACCAGGATCTCCTGCAACAGGAGGCTGTTGACGATGCTATCAACAGCGCATTCGCTGGTTAAACGCATCAACCGACATAGAACCTCGGAGTTAACTGGTTTTCATTGAGGACAGGACCCAACTGGAAGCAGCCCTCCTGCTTCCTGGCCTTCGAAGTATGAGGGAGATTTAGGGAAGAGGAGAGTGGAACGTTTTCCTTCGACACGATTGATTCCGCAGCACTTTCACAATCAGTTCACACTGGTCTGACATACCGGATATCACATCAAAGTCTTGAGTAAGAGGTTTCTTGCAATCCGGCTGACATAGTGCCGGGAGGGTGGCCGATGGCTCCATCGTTGTCAGGAGCATCGTGTTGTCGAATCAAGAGTTGTCCAGGTTTAACCATCAATCAGGAGGAAGTCATGAAGCGGGTATTGTTTACCATGTTGTTTCTCTTTCCGCTTGTTGTTCAGGCTCAACAAAAAACGTTTCCAAATGCAGAAGGATGGGGGAGGTTCACTGCGGGTGGAAGAGGAGGACGCCAGATCCTTGTCACAAACCTGAACGACTCTGGTCCCGGAAGTTTCCGCGATGCGGTATCACAGAAGGATCCGAGAATCGTTGTCTTTATGGTGTCCGGCACCATCACAGTAAATTCCACGATCCTCATTGGCAGCCCATTTATTACTATTGCCTTTCAGACAGCGCCAGGAGATGGTATTCAATTGAAGAATGCCAGCTCCAGTGTCATGGTCACCATGCGAATAAAAACACACGATGTTTTTATTTCTGAGTACAAAGGGCGTGGAGGAATCTATGACGAGGGTGGTGAGATAGAAGGTTCGTATGCTCTTGACGTCGTTGAGGGCTACAACATCTATATCGCCCGGTGTTCATTTGCGTTTTCCGATGATACTGTGGTCCAGCTCTGGAAGCATTGTTACGATGTGACCATCGATGGATGCCTTTTCGAATGGGGTCCTGTGGAAGCGCTGAATATCGCCGGCACGAAGACAGGAGCTCTTCCTGCTGAGAGGATATCAATCATTCGATGTATTCTTGGCAGTTCAAGCCGCAGGTTGCCAAATTTCCATGATGCCGTTAATTCAGAATTCATCAATAATGTTGTCTACAACTATCGTGCCGATGGCTGTACGTTTGCCGGTGGCTCTCAGGTAGACTTTCGGAATAACGTGTTGATACCTGGTTACAACACGCAACCGGGAGCATGTTACTTTGTTGAGTCGCCAACCTCCACCATGAAGATTTACCAGGACGGGAATGTCATTCAAGGCAGCTCCGAATATACATTCTTCAAAGACGCTGAACCCTACGCGTCATCGACGACGGTCGGTTCGTCCGGATATGTGCCAATGTCGACGGACAGGCTCGTTGAATATCTTGCAGAAACTGCTGGTCCGAATCCAAAGAATAGAGACGAACTTGACCAGAAGTTTATTGATGACATGTTGAATGGGACAGGGCGATGGATTGCGCATGAGAGAGAGGTTGGCGGCCACCCATCTTTAACTGGCACCACACGGACTACGGCTCAATGGAATGCCATTGTTGCTGACGCTGGCAGCATTGAAGCAGCTCTGATGCTGCCCTACGCAGAAACAGAACCACCACCGCCTCCGGATACAGTTCCGCCAAACGTTTCGATTGTTGGCATGAGCGACTTCGATATTTTGACCGGGACTGTTTACATTCAACTGAGCGCAACAGACAACGTTGGTGTTATTTCCGTCTCGTTGATTTCTGAGGGCCGTTCGGTCGTCGTACCTCCTCCGTATGTCTACGAGTTGAATACAACCCTGGTGGGACCCGGGTTGCATACTCTGACAGCAACTGCAATAGATGCCGCGGGGAATCTTGGCCAGAGCGACGCGGTAACTCCGATCGTTTGCAACGGGACAGTTTATGGATCGTATGATTTTGACACCACGGCTATCTTCGGCCGCGGCTTTCAATCAGGAGAGGCAACCGGATACGCTACAGGATATCAGGTTGGTTCAAGGAGCGACGCGTGCTGATCGGGCTCTCTGTTGATGGAGTGTCCCCCGTCAACGAATCGCTCAAGGAGCTTTACGGCACAGGTTTTGGAATAAACCTGAGAGGCGAAGTCAGTGTTTCGCCAAACTTTTCCATGATTGCCACGTTGGGTTATGTCAGCTTTCCCGCAGATCCCCCGGATGGAGTGACCGTGGAAGACGGAGAAATGGTGACAGTAGTGAGCGGGTTTAAGGTCATTCTTCCCATGGGCGCTTTCAGACCCTTCGTTGCCATTGACGCGGGTGCGACCACTGTGAAGATTTCAAACATCTCGAGCGAAACTGACTCAATTTCTGAGACAACAGGTACGAAATTTACCTGGCAACCTCACATAGGCTTTGAAGCCTGGCTTGGAGAAAACGCGGCCATAGAAATGTCCGCGCGGTACGTAGGGATCCGCGACTATAAATCGATTGGTGTCAGGTTAGGCATCCTGGTTGGAATATGAGTCAACCATGAGCCGCAGCGTTGGGGCAATCATATCCTCCATGCTCTGGCTCTTCCAGGTTGTATTCGCACAACCTGACTCAAACGATATCGTCATAAGGTTTGGTGGTGATTGCGTCTTCTCTGAGTATTATGAAAGCGGGGTTCAGACTGACACCTTGAGGGCATTTCGCGGTTTTGACCTGTTCAAGACCGCAGATGTCGCCATGGTGAATCTGGAGTGCCCGGTCACGACCAGGGGGACGAAGATGGAAAAGCCGTTCAACTTCCGGATGAAACCCGGTTTTCTGAATCCCTTGGTCGACGCCGGCATCGATCTTGTCACAATCGCCAACAATCACATTTACGATTATGACTCGACCGGGTTGTTTGATACGATGGACAATCTCGACTCAGCGGGGATTCGACATGTTGGTGCGGGAAGAACCAGCACCGATGCACATTGTCCCGTGATCTATGAGATTCACGGAAAGCGACTTGCGTTTCTGGCGTATTATGGCGGGGGAGAAGCACCGGCAGCAGGGATTGGAACGCCGGGAGTTGCACACCGGTCGCTCACGGTAATCCGTGAGGATGTCGTGCGCACGAAGGAAGTAGAGAAGGCGGACTTTATTTTTGTGAATCTTCACTGGTGGGTGGAGAAGGAACAGACTCCCGAGCCCGATCAAATCGCATTTGCACACAGGCTGATCGAGGATGGTGTGGACGTGATCATCGGTCACCACCCGCACGTTCTCCAACCCGTTGAAGAATATATGAACGGTGTGATTGCCTACTCACTCGGGAACCTCATTTTTGGCGGCAACAGCCGGCACACCTATGAGACAGCCCTTCTCGAGATCCGGATTCAGGGAAACGAAATGAGCCATTCCATTCTTCCTGTCAGCGTCGAAGGTTGGAATGCAAAGGAAATGCGGGGGGCAAATGCCCGCAGAGTTGTTCAAATGATTGAAGCACTGCCACTGAGCACAAACGATTGAGGTAGGTACATGAAATCCCGCGGTCTCCTTGTTACACTGGTCGTCATCGGTGCACTTGCTGTCTTCGCCATTGGCATCGGTCTCTGGGTTACCGGCGTCTACAATTTCCTGGTTACCCTGGACGAAGCCGTGACATCGACATGGAGCAACGTGGAGACCCAATACCAGCGGCGTGCAGACCTTGTTCCAAACCTCGTCGCCACGGTGAAGGGCTTCGCAGCTCAGGAGCGCGAAGTTCTCGAAGCGGTAACTGAAGCGCGGGCACGGGTGGGCCAGCTAAATGTCACCAAAGACGTTCTGGAAGATCCCGAGGCATTTGCAAAATTCCAGGCCGCACAGGACGGATTCTCATCAGCATTGTCGAGATTACTTGTCGTGACAGAGAATTATCCTCAACTCAAGTCAAATGAGAATTTCCTTGCGCTTCAGGATCAACTGGAAGGAACAGAAAACCGTATCAGCATTGTGCGAAGACAGTTCAATGAAGTCGTTCAGAGTTACAACACTGAGATCCGCAGGTTCCCGGGCTCGGTCGTTGCCAGCTTTGGAGGTTTTTCGGAACGACAGTATTTCAGCGGAACTCCGGGCACTGAAAAAGCTCCTGAGGTAAAGTTCTAGTGCCCCTCCAACTAAATACTTCCACTACAAAGGGGCACAGTGCTCGATCCAACATACACTTACGGTCATGTTAAGTTTAATCATTTTGTTGGATCGGCACTAAATGTGGATCATTGACACCCCCACGGTACCGGAGAGACCGCGCAGAGTCATCAGAACACTTCGCATCATGTAATGGTATCAGAACCGAGAGAAGAGAGTATTCAGACCTTACCAGACCTGCTTTCAGCCATTCCGAACGGTAGTTCAGCGGTTCTCCTGCTCGAGAATGAACTCCTTTCCCACCAACTCCTTCCAAAGATTCTTCATTCCCTCCCTGAAAAGGGAATTGTCCGTTTGTTCACGGGGCGAATGGACGACACCATTTCGCAGTCCCGACGGAGACTGGA
>DAIPLH010000526.1:1213-1775 GCA_036769325.1 Bacteroidota bacterium | reverse complement strand
CATGGGGATGTACGGCACACTGGAGAATGCCGACCTGGTGTCACAGGCGAACAGAAACCTCTCAAACAATCTGAACGTGAAGAGGACCCCTGTTGGAAGCGCGGCTGCCGGTGCATCGCTCGAGGCCGGCTATGACGTGCTGAGCCTTTTCGGAGAATTCAAGACAACCCTTTTCGCGTTCGCCCGCTTCGAATACTATGACAGCATGGCGAAGGTTGAGGGAGACGTGTTCGACAATCCCCGCTGGGATCGCCGCGTCTGGACCTCCGGCCTGAATGTCAGGCCAATCCCGAACCTGGTATTCAAGGGGCAATACTCTCAACGGCACCTGAATAGTGAGTCGGCAAATACAGAGAACACCTTTTCGGTCGGCCTGGGGTTTGAATTTGATTAAGTGTTTCCATCCACAATCATCACGAGGAGATTCCCCGATGCATAGCAACAAACGTTCTACCATGTCCACCGCGCTCACCGTCCTGCTCGTTTCCATTGGCGTCCTGGCCGGGTGTTCAAGTGAAGATCCGGTAACCCCGCCCGCGGCGACTGACCTTCAGCCCGCACT
>DAIPLH010000526.1:0-1203 GCA_036769325.1 Bacteroidota bacterium | reverse complement strand
AACAAACTCGGTCATCATCCCCATCTACTCAGACCTTGATACCCAGGCAGGGATGCTTGTCACGGCGATCACTGAACTCCAGGCAAACCCAACGCAAACGGAGCTGGATGAGGCACGTGCCGCATGGAGGGCAACCCGGATTCCATGGGAGAACTCAGAAGCTTTCCTGTTCGGACCGGTTGACACCGAGGGGATAGATCCCTCCATCGATAGCTGGCCTGTCAACGAGGTCGACCTCAATGCCGTGCTCAGCGGAAGTGATGTGCTCACCCAGGCTTTTATAGACGGCCTTGAGGGAACACTCAAAGGCTTTCACACGATCGAGTATCTCCTGTTCGGACTGAACGGCAACAAGCTGCCCTCGGAACTCACAACGAGAGAGTTCGAATATCTGGTCGCCTGTTCACAGAGTCTGAAGGGTCAGACAGCGAGACTGGTCGCTGCGTGGAGCACCACAGGAGACGACTTTGGTGCAAACATTGTGAACGCCGGAGAAACGGGGAGCATCTACATTTCTCAGAAGGCCGCACTGCAGGAACTCGCGAATGGAATGCTCACCATTGCCGATGAGGTCGCGAACGGAAAAATCAATGACCCGTTCGTACAGATGGACGTCACCCTCGAGGAATCCCGATTCTCCAACAACTCGAAAGCCGACTTTCAGGACAACATCCGGGGCATCGGCTTCATGTATGAGGGTGACTACAGAGCAAACGGTGACAATATGAGCACGCTGATCAGGAGTATCGATGCGGATCTTGACTCGCGTTTTGTAGCAGCTGTTGACAATGCCGTGACCATGATTGGTGCAATTCCAGGAACATTCACAACAGCAATCTTTGACAACCGGCCGGCAGTGGAAGAAGCGCAGAGAGCTGTCCGCGCTGTGCAGCAAATTCTTGAAGAAGAGATACTGCCACTCATCGCAAATCAGATTCAATAGTGAAAGGCGTCTCCGCCATATCACTCGGGCGACTGTTTCTTGTTCTGTCGCTGATCGCGGCAGGCTGTGATGACCCTCCGGTGACGGAGGTTCCCGTTGATGATGCGGATATCGCTTCGGGCGGGGGTACGACGGTGTATGATGCAGGCAGTAACGCGTTCTCGACTCCTGCGCCAAACCTCTCCGCGGAATCACTGGAGAAGCATCTGGCCGGCGACGCTGAGTTTGAACAGGTTTTCGTAACTCCACCGGCAACTGTC
>DAIPLH010000184.1:0-6218 GCA_036769325.1 Bacteroidota bacterium | reverse complement strand
TCAAAGGAGGTGTTGATCAGGAGAACAATGGCGAGCAACCCAAGAACACCGGCTGCAACCACGCGCATCCGGAAACCTGGTTCAGGCATTCTTTCGATTCTTGAATTCGGGCTGTCGCTTCTCCAGAAAGGCGGCTGTTCCTTCGCGGGCGTCCTCCGATGCACAGCAGATTCCGAACAGAGCGGCTTCCAGTTGGAGGCCATCAGTAAGGTTGGCCTCCTGAGTCACGTGGACCGCTTTCAATGCCATGCGGATCGAGAGTTGTCCTTTCCGGCCAATCGTGTGAGCCAGTTCCATTGCTCTCGGTAGCAGTTCGGCTCTCGGCACAACCATGTTCACAAGTCCGATCCGCTCAGCTTCTTTTGCGTCGATCTGCTTTCCCGTGAGAATCAGTTCCATCGCCCGTCCCGTTCCAATGAGTCTTGCAAGCCGTTGGGTGCCTCCATAACCGGGGATAAGCCCCAGGTTGACCTCGGGAACTCCTAACTTCGCATTCTCTGCAGCGATTCTGATGTGGCAGGCAAGAGCCATCTCACATCCGCCACCAAGCGCGTACCCGTTGATTGCCGCGATCACCGGCTTTCCCAGGTTCTCGATCAAATCCAGAACCGCCTGCCCTTTTGCAGAAAATTCCTTCCCGCTCTCGGTTGTCAAAGCCTTCAGCTCTCCAATGTCTGTCCCGGCAGCAAATGCCTTCTGGCCCGCACCTGTGATAATGACGACATCAACCTCAGGAGAGGTCTTGATGAAGCCGAACACCTCACGGAGGTCCGAACGGGCCCGGGCATTGAGGGCATTCAATTTTTCAGGCCGGTTTAGCGTAACTGTCGCAATCCGGTTATCGATGGCGAGGAGGACGGTTTCGTATTGCGGAAAGTTGGTCATAGAAATTTGATCCGGTGTGTGAGTCTATACAGTCTATAAAGTCTGTTCAGTCAATAAGATAGTCGGTCCGAAGGACCCCCTTTGGGGGTAGTCGATGGTCAGTAGTCCAAAAAACCGGAACAATCCTCCACGTATTCTCCGCATACTCCGGGTCTTCGCGACTAACATCCAAGCCATCTAACCATTTCCGCGTTCTGCATTCCGTGCTCCTACTTTCGCGTTTCGTACTCCCTTACTTCCCCCGAAGGGGTCCTCCGAAGGAGTCCTTCGGACCTTTGGGACGCGTTCTGCATTCCGTGCTCCCACTTCCGCGTTCCGACTTCCGCGTTCCGCGTTTGCTTTTAGGCCACTTCCACCCTGCTCTGATCACCGATCATGAACCGGTGAACCCTTGGCTTTCCAAGGGCTTCGACGACTTCGACGTCGTTTCCAAGGATGCTGCCTTCCAGTCGTATGCCGACGTTCAGAATTCTGCAGTCGCGGAGGATGATGCTGTACTCAACCTCGCTCTTTCTCACGTGTGTGTTATCGCCAATGGATGAATAGGGGCCGATGAAGGAATCCTCAATAATGCAATTGTCTCCGATCATGGCGGGTCCCCTGACAACGCTGTTCAGGATTGTGGACCCTTTGCCTACAACAACCTTGCCGGCCACTGTGGATTTGGAATCCACATCACCCCGCACATCGGCGGTGAGACTATCCAGCACCAGTCTGTTTGCCTCCAGAAGGTCGCTTGGTTTTCCTGTATCCTTCCACCACCCGGTAATTTCTGTGTAGCCGACTTTCAACCCCTTGTCAAGAAGATACTGATGGGCGTCCGAGATCTCCAGCTCGCCACGTGCACTTGGCTTGATCGCGTTCACGGCGTCAAAGATGTGGTGGTCATAGAGATAGATCCCGGCCACGGCGTAACTGCTTTTAGGTTTCTTCGGCTTCTCTTCAACCGACACAATTCTTCCATCCCTGATTTCCGGAACACCAAAACGTTCAGGATCCTTCACTTTTGCGAGGGTCAGGAAACAGTTACAGTCGCTCTTCTCGAATGCCTCTATGAATCGCTTGATGCCACCCACCACCATGTTATCGCCCAGGTAGAAAACAAAGCGGTCGTCGCCGACAAAATCCCGCGCAAGACCCACGACCTGAGCCAATCCTCCGGGGGCATCCTGGGGAAGATAGGTGATTCGAATGCCCCATCGTGCTCCGTTTCCGATTGCGTCCGGGACTTCCTGGCTATCAGCGTTGTGAACAATTGCAACGTCCTGGATCCCCGCAGCAGCCGCAGCCTCGATTGCGTAATACAGGATCGGCTTGTTCGCGATCGGGATCAGATGCTTGTTCTGCGTATGGGTAATGGGCCGGAGACGGGTTCCACGACCGCCGCTGGCGATGAGGGCTTTCACTTCAACTCCTGAGGCTGTGGTCCATATGAACGAAGAAGGTTTCTCATGTCAGTTGCTTTCTCCTCCGTGAGCGATCCCTTTTCAAGCGCAAGGCGTACCGTTTCATCCGTCATCCTGACGAAGTAGGCCATGAGCTCCGGCTTGTACCTCCGGATCGAGGCAAGGTGCCCTGCTACTGTTTCGACTCCACCCCTTGCGACAGGTCCACTGAGTGCCTTCGCTGGTGAGGTCAATTCAACATTGTTCAACGTCGCCTCAACAATGGGGCGAAATATCCTCAGGAAGTTCTTCTTCGTCGCTCCCAACTCCTCATACATCATCTCAAGTACATGGAGGAGGGCGGTGATATGATTGGAGGCAACCACGCACGCCGCATGATAGAATTCCCTCATTTCAGGGGGGACTATCACGATGTGGCCCTTCAGCGCGCCCGCAAGAGACCTGGCGATCCGGATTCCTTTCGGAGGACCATCGACTCCGTAGGCGATTCCCCTGATGCTTTCGACAATGTTCCGCGGGTGAAAATCGCGGGGGAATGTCTGGAGCGGGTGAAACGAAAATGTAACAGATCCTCCCGCGGCCAGCACATCGAGAGCACTTGCGGTCAGCATTCCTGACGTATGGCAAACCGCAGGTGGTCTGGAATGAAGATGGTCAACCCGGGATAGCGCCTCTGCAACCGGAATGATGGCGTCATGAGGCGTAGCAATGAGAACAAGGTTCACACCACGGGGGATATCACTGAGCGACGTAGAGACGGACCGGCAGCCGATGAACCGACCTGCAGCCCTGGCCGACGAGCTCCTTCGCGAGATTACACATTCTACTTTCTGTCCGCCCGTGGACAAGAGGCGACCAAGGACCTGGCCAACCTTCCCGCCGCCGATAATTGCAACCCTGAACCGGCTTTTTTTCTTCTTGTTGCCTGCACTCATCAGGCGAGCACTGCCGCTGAGAGATAACCAACAACCGGATGATCGTCACCTGTCACGTCGCCTGAAGTGCGATAGTCGAGGATCTCAACCCGTTCGGCTCCATTCAGGTGAAGTGCACACAAAACCGATGCAACGGGACCTCCCCCGCAAGCCTCGGTTCGCCCATCGGCCAGATCCTCCAGGAGCCTGGCATAGTCAAATGCTGCAACGTCATCGATAAATACGCGGTCGAGCCTTTCGGCTTCCGCGCGAGCGTGGTAGTGCGAAAGGTCTGTGCTTGCCATCAGGAGAACCTGCTTTCCCTCTGTCACTTTCGCCAGCACCCTTCCAAGTTCAATGCATATTTCCTTACTCTGGTTTCCAATGACAATCGGAACAATCGTCAGATGATCAAGGACCTCCTGAAGAAACGGAAGCTGCACTTCAATAGCGTGCTCGGTTCCGTGCCCGTGAAAGTCCAGGGTCACACAGGACCCGGATGCCGCGAGTTCCCTTTTCAGATCGCCATGAACGGGTACGACGCCGAACGGCGTCCGGTACGCGTCCCCGGCAAAAACCGAGATTCCGTCGAAGAATTCGTTATGACTTGGGGCAACAATGATGACGGATTCATAGTGCTTCCCCTGAAGCAATGAGTACCCATGGGCCGCAGTCAATCCGGAGTATCTGTATCCTGCGTGGGGCGAAATGAGGCCCATGACCATTCCCGGGACTTCTGGCTGACCGCACCGTTCGATCAGGGCGTGAATTTCATCGCGAAGGACCCTTTCCTCCCGCGGGAAGAAAAGCCCGGCGACAACTGGTTCCCGAACATGCGAAGGATTCAAGCCAATTCTCTCCCCCTTTCGACAACCCGCTCAGTATGAAAGAGAAAGAACCTCGTCCCTGGTTCAGTAGCTGCGGTCGATGGAAGGCCTGCCTTCCGCAAGAGCGCGCTGATCAACTCTTCCCTGCTCCATCCGCATTCCACTGCTATGTGTGGAAGCAGCAACCCCTTGTGCATCTCTGATTCCACAATCACCCCGTGCAAACCAACCTGAATGTCATCAAGTGATTTCAACGGCTGGATCTGAGAGAGGATGGAGACCTCGAACTCGGTGTTCTCAAGCTCCGAGACGGTTAGCGGTGGAAAACGGGGATCCTCAAAGGCAGCTTTCCTGGCAACCTCGCCGACCGCATCCCTCAGCGGCCGATCTGTCTCAATCAATCCGACACAACCCCGGAGTTTTCCATTGAGACGCAGGGAAACAAAAACACCCGCTGCCTGGTCCAATCCTGGGCATTCGTCCGGCGGCCGGTCTGGTTCGCTGTCGTGAAACGTGGTTCGAATAGCGTTACGGGCAATCTGCAGAAGTGCCCGTTTTTCGTCTGTTTTCAGCATGGCGGAAACCGGAACTGTCAGAAGCAACGTAGGAAAAACGAGTCTGACATTCAACACGATATCCGGCCGTGACACTGTCCTGATTCACTCTGATTTGTCCTAATTTGAAATAAACCCCCAAGTGCCTCCCAAACTCCCTGCTCTCTCTGGAGGGAGTAATTCAGGGAATCAGAAGGACACGAGGGGGGCAGCATCATGCGGCTTTCCTCTGTATCTCCCAAATGAGCAGGCGGGTGAATCCTCTCATGCTCATGCGCATTGTAAAGTCTTAGCTCTCTACTTCTTCAGCGTCAGAGAAACCGAGTTTATGCAGTACCTGAGACCTGTTGGCTTCGGTCCGTCATCAAACACATGTCCGAGATGCGCGTCGCAGCGTGCGCACATGACTTCGGTCCTCGTCATTCCGAAGGCGCGATCCTCATCGAGGAGAACATTCTGCTCGTGAATCGGTTTGAAGAAACTTGGCCATCCCGTGCCCGATTCAAATTTTGTATCCGATGCGAAGAGGTCCGTCCCGCAACAGACGCATTGAAAGACTCCCTTGTCATGGTTATCCCAATACTCCCCGGTAAATGCCCGTTCGGTCCCTTTTTCCCGTGTCACATGGTAAACCGCGGGGGATAACTGCTTCTTCCACTCTTCTTCCGACTTCACGATCTTGTCCACGGTAATAGACTCCTTCTTCTCCGCTGAATACACTTGAATTGTTTTTTTTGGATCTGATCCCGAAGGCGCTCCCTGTGTAAGGACCAGGAAGATGACGAGGACCAGACTTCCCCCTGCAATCCATTTCGCTACACTCATGACACCCCTCCTTGATAACTTCTCCTTTGAACAACCAACAGCCAACAATCAACAATCATTGAACGGGCAATCCAAGGCCTTTACCTAATTCCCTTTTCAACAAGCTCTGAAAATGATAGACGCCTGTCTCCATTTCCGGAGAAAACCGACCCTGGTCGTACCCTGATGAAGAAAGACCCCTCTGGACATGCTCACAAATAAGGACGTCCTCCTTCTGGATCAGATCGCTTGCGCGAATATCCTCCTCGATACGCGGTTCAAGGCCCTTTGAAGCATCCTCATAATAGTACTCAAATACTACCTTCGTTTCATTATAGGAGATCGGGATAACCAGATTGGTCTGCATCCGGCCCGGAAGAATATTCAACATGAAGTTCGGGAAGATAAAAAAGTAGAAGGCCTGACCTCCAGATTGTATTCCATAAGAATGATCATCTGCAGAGAGCGGGCTCTGCTGGAGCGACGAAAACTCTCTGACGGAGGTCTTGTACTGCTGATAGTCAAGAATCGAATTCAATGAGGGATGGACGAGAGGTACATGATATCCCTCAAGATAGTTATCAACGTACACCTTCCAGTTACACTTGATCACATACTCTGCCCGGCGGTAGAATCTGAGTGATGAGAGGGACGAGTGGCCATGCAGCGTTTCTCCGACTCCATCGAGCAGAGCATCAAGTGTGATAGTCTGTTCGGCTGACCGGGCAAACAACAGTCCATTCCATGATTCAAGTGTAAGCGGGACAAGCCCATAGTCCTTCTTGTCGAACAGATCCGATCTCCCAAATCGCGGGACTCCCCGAAGCT
>DAIPLH010000525.1:1164-1780 GCA_036769325.1 Bacteroidota bacterium | reverse complement strand
CTTCCGACGTCTCCCACCTGCAATGCCCGGTGCGTGGGCTGCCTCTCTCTCCAGGAAGGCGAATGCCCTGCATCGCAGGACCGGATCCAGTTCGTTCCGACTCCCGAAGAGATCGCCGAGGCTGCGATCCCCCACCTGAAGAAGGCCGAGGACGCCATCGTGAGCTTCGGTCAGGGGTGCGAGGGCGAGCCGCTCATGCAGTCGAAGACCCTCGTAAAAGCAATCAAGCTCATGCGGGATGAAACCTCCCGGGGCATCGTGAACCTCAATACGAACGGCTTTTCGTCCGAGCGGATCAAGGCCCTTCGCGATGTGGGTTTAGACAGCATCAGGATCAGCATGAATTCGCCGGACCGGGACAGGTACAATCAGTACTACCGGCCGAAGGGGTACAAGTTCGAAGACGTGATGGATTCAATCAGGACGGCGAAAAAGATCGGGCTTTTCACGAGCATCAATTATCTCGTTTTTCCCGGTTACACGGACAGCGAAGAGGAAGTGGATAAGCTCAAGATCCTCATCACAGAAACCGGGATCGACCAGGTGCAGATGAGAAATCTGTCGCTCGATCCGTCGCTCTACCTGAATGCGGTAAAAAGACCCGGAGGGAAGGCTG
>DAIPLH010000525.1:0-1154 GCA_036769325.1 Bacteroidota bacterium | reverse complement strand
GTCGGGGTCAAGAATCTCGTGGGGATGTTGAAGGAGGAGTTTCCGAACCTCGTTATCGGCTATTTCAACCTGCCGGAAACTGATATCAAGAAGAGCAGGGAGAAAGCAAAAAGATTGCAGAAACCTTGAGATTCAGGTTGTCGTATTTCAGTTTAAGTCTCATTCAAGCAAAGCGCGCCAGACAAGGGTCAAAACAAACCTCCCGCTCCGATCACCCATCAGGGTCAACGTCATCGTTGGCGAGTCCATCGTTCGCGGTCCTTCATAAATAACAGCACAAATCCACACAGCACCCTTCTCCTCCCCGCAGCCATTGTTCCGTGCAAGACGTGTCGTCGTCGGTGATGTCCGGCTCATTGTGGATCTGGGCGTTGACGCGCATTTCCTGGATGGACTGACAAATGGGCTTATCATCTGTTATGACATCGCAGACGGGTCCCATCATATCTGCGTCCCTGCATCTCGTAAGAAACGCTGACATAGCTCATTCCCCCTTCTCTGTTTCTCAATAGAACATCTTGATACTTGAATTTTAACAGTCAGTCGGTGAATGAGTCAAGGAAACGCTCCCTATTTCGCCGGCCGAAACAGGAATACGAAGGGTTACGTAGTACAAAATGCTGAGAACAGGGTAGAGAGTTCAGGGTTCATGGCGGGAATAGGATCTCATGCGGCAGAAAACATCTTCTCACTACGCGTCCGGAGGCGGCACCGCATGCGTCGGCCGCTGCCACTGCATGATGAAGACGAGCGGCAGCACGCAGAGGATCAGGAGACAGATGATGAGGAAGGCGTCGGTGAAGGCGAGGGTCGTGGACTGGCGGACAAGCTCGCGGTACATGATGGCGTCGGCGCCGGTTGCAGGCAGGCCCTTCGCTCCCAGGAAAGACGCGATCCGGTCGTGGGCGATTTGATATGCCGGGTCGAAGGGCGACAGGTTCTCGACCAGCCTGGTCTGGTGGAGCTGGGCCCTGCGGGCAAGGATGGTGGTCGTAAAGGCTATGCCAACGCTTCCACCGAGGTTTCGAAGCAGATTGTACAGCGATGTGGCCTCGGTCATCCGCTCCTTGGGGATGTGAGAGAGTGTGAGCGTCGTAAGGGGAATGAAGGTCATGCCCATGCCGAATCCCAGGAACACGCGCGGCCAGACAAAG
>DAIPLH010000183.1:0-6223 GCA_036769325.1 Bacteroidota bacterium | reverse complement strand
AAATTGTCGAGGTCATATAAAATTCCGCTCGGGTCAAGGTCCGGCTACTCAGTGCCGTTCACTCGGATTGGACTCCCATCGTACGCCCATGAATCCGAGGTCACGTATTCACCGATATATGAAGAGACGCTTCCGTGGTAACTGCTCTCTCCATCCTTCGTGACAATATTGACGATCCCTGACATCGCCTGGCCATACTCGGCATTAAACGTCCCGCTGATAACCTGCAATTCCTGAACCGAGTTATTATCGACCTGGACTGCCTGACTTCCGTCGTAGACATCAGAAATCGAAACTCCGTCTACCCAGTACGCCACCTCACTTGTCCTTCCTCCCCGGATGTGAATTCCTCCATCAGCGCCCAGTGTGATCCCTGATTGCAGGGACAATACCTCCTGTACTTCGGAGACCGGAAGGGTCTTGATCTCTGCTGCACTGACGCGGGACTCAGATGATGTGAGATCCTTATTCACCAGCGGCCGGGTTGCTGTCACGAGCACTTCTTCTCCCACCTGAACGATCGACTCGCTGAGCGGAAAGTTGATGGTCGTGGTGAGGTCGACCTGGACAACGACATTGGAGACAGACTGCTTGGCATAGCCAACCGAAGCCGCGCTGACGGTGTACTCCCCCGGAGGGATATTCAGGATCACATAGTATCCCTCGATGCTCGCCGCAGCCCCCAGACTGGTTCCTTCAATCACGACAGTCGCCCCAATAACCGGTTCGCCGGTCTCTGAGTCTTTCACCTCTCCCACAAGTTTTCCTGTCGTGCCGGCGAGACCAACCTGAGAACATGCGATCAGCATGAGAGATGCTGCAAATCGTTTCATGATGCTTCACCCTTTTGCTGGTTTTCGACCGCGATGTTTGCCAGAACTGTTTCATCAATTTCGATAACCGCTTCAGAACGGAGGATTCTTACAGCTTCAGCAAACACCTCGCGCTCTTTGGCTGCAACCAGTGTCCCGATGATCTCCTCCCGCGCTTCTTCAAACGTTCTCACCTTTCCTTCCCGATAGTCGAGAACTTTGAAAACACCATGGTAAGGGTCCACAAAGTCGGGCCCGATTATTGCTCCACGATTCGCTTCAAAGAACTTGTTCCCCATAGTGCCGAACGATGCGCGGGTCCCGAAGCCTAGCTCGCCGCCTCGTTTCCCTGCCCATATCCTGATGGAGTGCTTTCGTGCAAGTGTGGCGAAGTCAGCTCCCGCCCGCGCTTTCCGGGCCATTTCTTCCGCTTCTTCCCTCGTCCGCACCAGAATCTCGGAGACGTTTACTTCCGGAGGGAGGCGCTGCAGCTCAGGCTTATGTGCGTACTCACTTCGCAACACCCCCTCATCCCACCCTGATGCACCGATCGTGTCGGTGACGAGTTCTCTCCATGAAGAGAGACAATACTGATGATAAACTGAATTGATTTGGGCGAGCACGTCAGGGTCGTCAGCAAGTCCCTCCTCAACTGCGTCGCGGAGCATTTGTTCACGCACAATGATTCCGGTAACGACATCACGGACATCCAGCACAGAATGAACTCGCTTTCGCTGCTGCTCGGAGGTTCTCTCAAGTCTCTTGAGGAAGTCGGCAACAGTCCATGACCCACCCACAAACTTCACAAGCCGCTCCTGAGAAATGTCAGCTGCAACTGTCCCTTCGGGTTGTCCAGTTTCCATCAATGATGGCCAGTGGTCGAGCACACTGGCGACGGTATGTTCACTAAAGACAGGCTGTGCCTCGCGTGCGAGCTGTTCGGTGATTTGTTTGAGGCATTGCAATGTTTTTCTTTGCAGAATAACCTTGCCGAGCGCGGGCTTTGCTTTCGCGTAGTCGTATTCCGACCTGAGTGGCTGGACGGCCCTGCTTTCAACCTTGACGATCCCATACCCGATCTTCATCGGAAACGGGTCCGAGACTTCGCCTACCGGAAGAAAGAAGGCCTTCTCTTCAAGAGCAGGTTCCATTTCCCCCCATCCGAACGAGCCAAGGTGTCCACCGTTTGTCGCAAGCCCCGGATCCTCGAAGACATCCGGAGCGAGTTCCTGAAATGTCATTCCCTGTTCCAGCTTTTCTTTGAGAACCCAGGCTTCTTGCTCCGAGCGAGCGTAGAGATACCGGACGCTTGCCCTGGTGTTGTATGCCTGAAACTCGCGACGGAACTCCTCCTCCGTCAAAGTCAGCGTATCCGTGCTGATCTTCCTTGAGTAGCGATCGAGGATCGCCTGCAGTCTGATCTGCTCCCGTTTCTCCCGCGTTTGTTGCCAATCCGGAAAACCCTTTGCGCTGAGATCGGCAATGATCAGTTTTTCATTGATCATGTTATTCAGGATTTCTTTGCGAAGAAGGATGTTGTCTCTCTGCCCGGAGAACTCAAGATACCGCTGGTATCGTTCACGGAACTCATCGGGATTCACCCCGCTGTCCGAGAATGATGCCACCTGTTCGCTTCCACGGCCGCAGCCGGCGAGAATGACGACGAGAACAAGTTCCTTCCAGCGGATCATTGTTCACCGACCTCAGCACGCAGGATAAGGCCCGACTTCGGGGGAAATGTAAAGGATTTACCGCCATCCAGAATTTTGACACCGGTTGATGCAAAGAGGGTTTCCCATGTTGCCGATGCTAGTGGGGCTTCCGGTGGAAGAGTTACTTCCTGAGAACCTGTATTGTTGTTCATCAGAATAAGTATCTGCTCCCCATTGTGAGAGCGTACGAAACCATAAATGTCACGGTCGTTATCGGTGATGACCGTCCTGCTCTCGCCGATGGAAAGCGCCTGATGCTTTCGCCGAAGATGAATCAGCGTCTTGTAATGTTGAAACAAATCCGGGTTAAAGAGATTGGCGTCAGCCGGCCGCACTTTGCCAAACGGATGACTAATCTCGTCTTTGTATTGGAAATCCGGCCACAGCATCGGCTTCCGTTCGTCCGGATCGTCGGCTCCCCACATCCCTGCTTCCTCCCCATAATAGACACTTGGAGCGCCAACGCAGGTCATGGAGAACAAGACGATCAGCTTCTGAATGTTGATCTGGTCGCCGTTCGGCTTTCGGACATCGTACTCACGATTGTCCTGGACTCCCACTCGCTTGTCGTACTCGGCATCTACATTGACAATCTGCGATCCAAGGCGGTCAGTGTCGTGGGAGCTCATGGGATTCATGAGAACGGAGTTCACTTCAGGTCGATAGTCGTTCCGCAGGTCGTTCAGTCTCTTGTCAAATTCGGACGCTGTAATCTTGTTCTTCTTATCCTTAAAAAAGTGTCCGACTTCGCGCGCCCAGCGGTAGTTCATTACCGCATCAAACGCATCCCCCCTGAGCCACGGTTCAGCATTGAACATCTTGCCGTTGTTCCAATCCTCCCACCACACCTCCCCGACGATGTACGCTTCCGGATTGATGGAGCGGACCCAGGTTCTGAACTCGTGCCAGAACTCAACGCGGACCATTTCTGCGACATCGAGTCTCCAGCCATCGATTCCGTCGGACGGATCACCGTCGCCATTCGGATCCATCCATCTTTTCACGATCTGGTGAATGTGCTCACGCGGGCCCTTGACCAGCCCGTTCTCATCCTCCCGGATTTCAGGAAGTTCCCTGACACCATACCAGCCAGCGTAGTCGAACTCGTTCTCGCCGGTAGCCGGATCATCCCACTTCTTGATGATAAACCAATCCTTATAAGGGGAGGCTTCTCCCCTCTCAACCACGTCGCGAAATGCCCAGAATGTCAGTCCAACATGGTTGAAGACTCCATCGATGATGACCCGCATTCCCAGTTCATGAGCTCTTGCAATCAGTGCGAGGAACATCTGATCCGCCGTGCTCCACTTCCATGTCGATGGGTTAGAGGGATCTTCCCGGGACCAGAGCTGACGGTCGCCTTCCGGGTCTGGTCCAAAGTTATTGTCGACATGGTGATACATCGTTGCATCATACTTGTGAAGCGACGGGGATTCAAAGACGGGGTTAAAATAAATTGCATTGATCCCCAATTCGTGCAGGTACTCAAGCTGATCGATCACTCCCTGGAGATCGCCGCCGTATCGACGCTGTTGTGCCCTGTAGTAGAAACCTTTTCCATCACCTTGTTCCCAGGGCTGAAACGCATACCAATCCCCGGTCCATGACGAAACCTGCCATTCCCCGGGTTTATCATGAGGCCATGAGCCATCAATATCCTGAACTGCAGGATCGTTTGCGAGGTCACCGTTACGGAACCGCTCTGGAAAGACCTGATACCAGATTGCGGTCTTCGCCCACTCCGGAACCCCTGGATGTGGCATGTCCTGTGCGGATGTACACGAATGAGAAAAGGTGAGAAAGAAAATGAGGGCGGAGAGCTGTGCAACCCGGAGCATGTGTTGGTCTTGTCGTTTCACCATTGGGAGGGGGATGAGTTCACAGGGAACTCTTGAATATCAAAGTTCAGACGGTTTCTCCGTGATGAATGGACGATACAACATCGCCGTGAAGAGAAGCTCCGCACGAATGCCGGATGATAAGCTCCGGGAGAAACGACGTAGTTCTCGGCTCGGTTGTTTTTTTCTCCATACCGGACATGAGCCACTCCACTGCGCGGCTTCCCATCTCGTACATCGGTTGCCGCATTGTCGTCAACCCGGCTTGTGTCGCCAACTCGATGTCATCAAAGCTCACGACGGCGATGTCTTCCGGGATCCTGATTCCTTCTTCGCGTGCGGCCTCAAGGACACCGATTGCCTGGATGTCACTTGCAACAAAGACCGCAGTGATCGGCATTGAACTGCTTCGCTGCCGGATCACATCTTTCATCAGGTTGCGGCCGGTTTCGCGGCTGAATCCATCAAGGGGCTCGCGACCCGGGGAGAAAACCAGGTTATCATCGACGGAGAGTCCATGCGACTCCAGAGATTTCTTGTATCCCTGAAATCTCTCGCGCGCCGGTTGGGTTTCCATAAAGCCGTTGATCATGGCGATCTGTCGATGTCCGAGGTCGTACAGGTGGTTCACAGCAATCGTGGCGCCTTCAACATTTCTGACGGTAATGGAGTCAAACAATTTATGGCTGGTGTCTACGAGAACAACGGGCAAGCCGATCTGGCGGAACTTCTCCACATAGGATTCCGGGAACTTCATTGAAAAAAACATCACGCCATCGACGTGCCCACGCGAGAGTGAACGACGCAGATAGTATTCTGCCTGATCGATGTTGTGCACGCCGTAAAGGATCAGATCGATCCCAAGTTCCTGAGACTTTGCCTGAACGCCGCGAAGGACTTCCACAAAAAAATGATTGGTGAAAAACGGAATGATTGTCGAAATGGTGTTTGAGCGTCGCGACGCAAGCCGCTGAGCATAGGCATGCGGTTGGTAGCTCAGTCGCTTTACGACTCCAAGGACCCTGGCACGGGTTTCCGGTGAGACGCTTGGGTGGTTGTTGAGACATCGGGAGACAGTTCCAATGCCTACACCAGCTTCTCTCGCAAGGTCATAAATGGTGACGCCCATAAAGGGTCGAGAGGGTTTTCGATGAAATGGATGATGTACTTTGGAAGCGCTTCCACAAAGATAGGGGAAAATCTCTCTCTGTCAAGAGGACGGTGGATGGCCGGCCTGATTTTTTCCACTGACCATCTCCCGGCGGACACGAGCCAACACGAGCCTCGAAGTGAGCTCTCCAATCAGGTTCATTCCATGGAAATGCGTTGATACCCGCGGTCTCCATGGCCTCCCTTGAGTTTCAGTGCTTTGCTTGATATATTCGTCAGCCCTTTCACGCTCAATTCCAATCCCGGACTCTCTTCTCCAGCACATGGCCCAGGTTACGCTTCAGAACGTCTCAAAAGTCTATGATGGCAACGTCCGGGCGGTCAACGACGTTTCCCTGAACATTCATGACAAGGAATTTGTGGTTCTTGTCGGCCCATCAGGCTGCGGGAAATCCACTGCCCTCAGAATGATCGCAGGCCTCGAGGAGGTTTCACTCGGCACAATTTCCATTGATGATAGCGTTGTCAATGACGTTGCACCGAAGGACAGGGACATTGCGATGGTGTTTCAGAACTATGCCCTTTACCCGCACATGACTGTGCATCAGAATCTTGCGTTCGGACTCAAGCTGAGGCACTACCGTACCGAGGAGATCGAGAAGCGTGTGCAGGATGCTGCGAAGATTCTCGGCATTGAGAAGCTTCTCGACCGAAAACCCAAAGCGCTGTCAGGCGGTCAACGCCAGCGCGT
>DAIPLH010000182.1:0-6279 GCA_036769325.1 Bacteroidota bacterium | reverse complement strand
TCGTTTCGGCACAACGCGACTGATCGACAGCTGCAACATACATGTAGCGGATCGATGAGCAAACCGCTTGCGGTGGTCGTCATGGCAGCCGGGAAAGGGACCCGGATGAAGAACCCGTCCATAGCGAAGGTGATGTACATGATCAATGGAACGCCTCTCATTGGTCATGTGCTTATGCTCGCCCGGCGCCTCGGAGCATCCGCAACGGTTGTCGTCGTTGGCTGGCAGAAGGACTCTGTAATTGATTACGTCGCATCGTCGCATCCGACCACAATCTGTGTCGAGCAATCGCCGCAGCTTGGCACTGGGCATGCTGTGATGCAGGCGGAGGATCCACTTGAGGGCTTCTCGGGTGATGTCCTCGTGTTGTCGGGAGATGTTCCGATGCTCTCTGAGGACACGGTGCGCAACCTGATTGCCGATCACCGGAGTGTGCAAGCCAGTGCGACGGTTCTGACGGCAGAACTCCCGGACGCAGCGGGGTATGGCCGGATGCTGCGCAACGAAAACGGGGATGTTACAGGGATTGTGGAAGATAAGGATGCAACACCTGAGCAGAGAAGAATCCGCGAAATCAACACGGGTATTTATGTGTTTGATAAGGGAGCTCTTTTCGAAGCGTTAAAGCACATCAAGCCCGAGAACGCACAGAGGGAATATTATCTTCCTGACCTGCTGGGATATTTTTGGGAGAATGGGGGCAGAGTGAGAGCCGTCCTGGCTGCCAACCCGGTGGAAATTCAGGGAATCAATACGGTGGAGCAGCTTGAGGAGGCTAGAAAGGCGATGGAGAAAGGGAGTACGGAACGCGAAACGCGAAACGCGAAACGCGGGACGTGAAGCGTTCCGAAGAGATCCCTTCGGGAGAACGCGGAACACGGGGAATGGCTGTTGTTTTCAACTCACTTTTTCGAATAGAACAGGCCGCTCCTCTGGAGCTTCCGACAATTGTTTTTTCTTTGGTTGTTCTACCAGCAGGCCGTCCCTAACGGGACTTTGGGCAAGGGAGAGCAGTTGGATTATGGCCGATCATTGACAAAACCCGCTTATTCGATCAATCACACCTGAAGATGCCAGCCCCGTAGGGGCGACCTGTTTGTAGACTAGGCCACACAAAGAAATATCATAAGCTCCGTTAGGAGCGGCCTGAACAAAAACCCCCGCCTTTCTATTTTGTGATTCGCAATTGAGTTTCGCTCTTTGACAACGGCGCCCATTTATCGATCAATCCACCACATGGTGGTTAGCCCCGTAGGGGCGACCTGTTTGTAGAATCGATCAAGCAAAGAAAAAACCTTCTAAGCTCCGTTAGGAGCGGCCTGAATAAAACCCCGCCTTTCCCCATTCTGATTCACATGGAGGGCGGTTATGGCAAACACATACACGCAAATCTACATCCACATTGTTTTTGCGGTGAAGGGGCGGGCGTGTATCATCCCCAAATCCAGAAGTGAAGAGTTGTTCAAATACATCACCGGCATTGTCCGGCGGCGAGGTCAAAAGATGCTTGCAATCAACGGCATGCCGGACCACATCCATATTTTTATTGGGATGGAGCCGTCCGTATCCATATCAGACCTGGTTCGCGACATAAAAGCAGGTTCCTCGAACTTTGTAAATGAACATCGCTTGGTACAAGGAAAATTCTCATGGCAGGAAGGGTTCGGAGCTTTTTCCCACTCGAAGCATGAGGTAGACAGGATTATCAGGTATGTCCGGAATCAGCAGGAACATCACCGGGTGAAGAGCTTTAGGGAGGAATATGTTGCGTTGCTTACCGAATTCGCGGTCGAACACGACATGCGATACCTGTTTGAATGGGTCGAGGGGAAGGTGTAACCGGCCGCTCCTCCGGAGCTTCCGAGAATTGTTCTTTTCTTTGGTTGTTCTACCAACAGGCCGTCCCTAACGGGACTTAGGGCGAAGAAGGACAGATGGAGATCCCCCGCACCACAATGTGCCAAGCCTCGTGGGGGTGATGCGATTGTGGAATAGGCCAAACAAAGAACCGGCCGCTCCTCCGGAGCTTCCGGGAATTGTTTTTTTCTTTGGTTGTTCTACCAACAGGCCGTCCCTAACGGGACTTTGGGCGAAGAAGAGCACCACATTTATTCGATCAATCGCGCGACAAGGTGCTAGCCCCTTATGGGCGACCTATTTGTAGAACCGACCAAGCAAGAAGAACCCTTCGGAACTCCGCTAGGAGCGGCCTGAACGAAAAACGCCGCCTTTCCCATTTTCTGATTCGCATTGAGTTTCGCTCTTTGACAAAGGTGCCCATTTATCGATCAGTCCACCACATGGTGCTAGCCCCGTAGGGGCGACCTGTTTGTAGAATCGATCAAGCAAGGAAAAAACCTTCTAAGCTCCGTTAGGAGCGGCCTGATCCGTGTTGATTTGAGAGGCAGGAAGGAGATGGAGGGGGAGTAGGACGCGAAGCGCGGAACGCGGAACTTGAAGAGCAGAAGGCGGAACACGGAAAATAGCTGTTGTTTCCACGCGATAGCCCGCTTGGACTTCGGGCGATGCAGGGGCGGCACGTCCATTCGCAATCGGCTCACCGCTCTTCGCAATTCGCGAGTTCAATAGTGAAGTGCAATGGAGTCTCGCTCTACACATTCGTCTCTGTTTTCTGACTTCTTTTCTACCTTCAAGCCTCTTGTTTCATGCCTCTTGCCCTCGAATCTCTGATTTCTGACCTCTGTTGACAATCCCTTTGCTTTTCTGTACTTTTTGATGGAATATGATGCGAATTAAGGGGATCTCAGCTATGGGACGTGCAGGTGTCGTGACTTCTGCTCTTGCGGTGCTTCTTTTCTCGGGTACCGCTTTTGGGCAGTTCAAGTCGCAGGTGGAGGATCAGGCCCGGGTCAACGATGCGATGATCCACGAGTCTTCCTCATTTCTGTTCGGCTGGTTCAATCCGGACAGATTCCATATGAACCACTCGTTGTCGTTTTCTTACCAGAGTGTCAATGGGCAAGGGCTCTCTCTCGGGACGTATACCAATAGCATGCGGTACGATATTGCCGACAATTTCAACGCGAGTGCTGACGTCAGCATGAGCTATTCGCCATACAACTCGATTTCGACGTTCGGCAAGAGCGACTTTAGCTCCATCTATCTTAGTCGTGCGGAGTTGAACTACAAGCCCTGGGAGAACACGATGATCAGTGTGCAGTACAGGAATTCTCCCTACGGCTTCTATGATCCGTTTCACTATAACCCCTGGTACAGAGAGTTTGGGTATTAGCGACGCCAATCTGACGAAAACTGATTCCACGATATTGAAATCTTCTCTCGTCCGGGATTCGCCTGGCACTCGTTGCCAAAGGGAATCCCGGTTCTCATTTCATTGCGGTGTTAACGGATATCCGTGTTGAATCAGGAAAAAGCAGAGCATAGCGCTCAGGCAGGACGGAAGACAGTGTCGATGGCTGTGAATGTTGTTCTTGTCCTCCTGGTTCTCCTGGTTGGCTATCTGTCATTTGCATTCGTTGAGAGGACTTTTTTCAGGCCGTCTGTTGACTCAGAACGTGCCGGTGAGGATCTCGCCGGTGTCATCCAGCTCGACGTCATGAACGGATGCGGCGATGCAGGCATGGCCTCGAAATGCTCTTCGTTCCTGAGGGCGCGCGGGTTTGACGTTGTTGAAATGAGGAACTACAAGACGTTCGATCTCGGCGAATCGATGGTGATCGACCGTGCCGGAGACCGCGAGAATGCCGAACGCGTGGCGCGTGCGTTGGGAGTAAGCACGAAGAACATCATCCAGCAAATCAATCAGGACTATTACGTGGATGTGTCGGTAGTGATCGGGAAGGACTATCCTTCGCTGAGACCATTTGATTAGGATTAAAAATGAACCGCCAGGAAAGAATAATGAACCGCCAGGAAAGAATAATGAACCGCCAAGGCGCCATGACGCCAAGAAAGATTAGTAGACCGCCGAGGCTTTATGGCACCAGAACGACAATAACTATTATTTTTTCTTTTCTTGGCGCCCTTGGCGTCTTGGCGGTTCAAAGAACTAACCTCAGGAGAACAAAACCCATTTGAGATCCTCAACCCTTGCTGCAAAGATCGCCTCGCTGGCACAAACAAGGAAGGCATCCGATGTTGTCATCATGAACCTCAGGAAACTGACTTCAGTTACCGATTATTTCGTGGTCTGCTCGGCCGATTCTGACGTCCAGGCAAAGGCAATCGCGAACGCCGTCGAAGACGGAGTGCGGGGCCTGGGGATGAACCCATGGCATCGCGAGGCGGGAAGCACGAACTGGATCCTGCTCGACTACGTCGATGTCGTTCTGCATGTATTCCACAAAAGCACGCGTCAGTTCTACAGTCTGGAACGTCTCTGGGGAGATGCCGAGATAAAGCATGTCGATGACGAAGTCGCACCCGCAAAACGAAAAAAAGCGGCAACGAAGCGAAAAACCGTAGCAGCAACACCCCGCCGCAAGAAGCGAGCTTCATGAAAGAATATCTTGCCGACAGAATCGGCAATGCCCTCAAGGTCCTTGGAATCACCACCGAGGAATCCCTGCTCATTGAGAAACCCCGTCAGTCCGGTCATGGCGACCTTACCTCCAACATCGCTATGATCCTTGCGAAGCCGTTGAAGCGAAAACCCCGGGAATTAGCAGATGAGATTCTGAAGCGCATGGATCTTGATCCTAAGCTCATCGCAGGAACCGAAATCGCCGGTCCTGGGTTTCTTAATTTCCGGTTCACTGATGAGTTCTATCGTGAACGACTCCAAGACATTCTTCGTTTGGGTGAAAAATTCGGCCGCTCTACTGCGATGGAGGGAAAGTCTGCGCAGGTTGAGTTCGTGAGCGCGAACCCGACCGGCCCTCTGACCGTCGGTCACGGACGCAATGCCGTGTTTGGCGACACGGTTTCAACGCTGCTTGAGTGGATAGGGTACGACGTTACGCGCGAGTACTATTTCAACAATGCCGGGCGTCAGATGCGTATGCTCGGTGACTCCGTTCGTCTCCGGTACCTTGAACTGCTCGGCGAATCGGTTGAATTTCCTGATGACTATTACCAGGGAGAATACATCAAAGAAATTGCCGAGCGCCTGAAGGCAGAGAAGGGCGATTCCCTGCGAGGCGAACCGGCGGAGGGCTTATTCAAGCAGAGAGCAGAACAGGAGATTTTTGAGGACATCAAGCGGACCCTGAAGCGACTCGGCATGGAGTTCCGTTCGTTCTTCAACGAAAACTCGCTCTACGAAAGCGGTATGATTACAGAAGTAATCGAGGAACTTCGGAAGAAGGGTCTTGTATATGACAAAGAAGGAGCAATCTGGTTCAAGACTTCTGAGTTGGGAAGTGAGAAGGATAAGGTGATCGTGAAAAGCACAGGTGAACCCACCTACCGGTTGCCTGACATTGCGTATCATCGTGAAAAGTTCAGACGGGGATATGACCTGATGGTCGATGTCTTCGGGTCAGATCACGTTGCAACGTATCCGGATGTACTTGCTGGTGTGAAGGCTCTCGGACATGATCCGGAGAAGGTAAAGGTCCTCATCCATCAGTTTGTGACGATTGTCCAGAACGGTGAAGTAGTAAAGATGTCGACCCGCAAGGCCAATTTCATCACCCTCGACGAGTTGATTGATGAAGTCGGCGCTGATGTCGTCCGCTACTTCTTTATCATGCGGAGCATGTCGAGCCACCTGAATTTTGATCTCGGTCTTGCGAAGCAGCACTCGGATGAAAACCCGGTTTATTACGTTCAGTATGCGCATGCGCGGATCTCCAGTATTCTGCAATACGCCGGGGCAGAGGGGAAGAACCCGACAGGCGAAGCCCTCCTCTCGCGACTTGAACACCCAGCCGAGATCGGCTTGATCAAGTTCCTGCTTGAGTTTCCTGACATTGTTGAATCCGCTGCAACCTCGTTTGAGCCGCACCGGCTAACTGAATACCTGCACGAAGTGGCAACCGGCTATCACCGGTTCTATCATGAATGCAGAGTAGTAAGCGACGATGAAACGTTGACCCAGGCCCGGCTCGCGCTCTGCAATGCAACCCGGATTGTGCTCCGCAACGGGTTTAAGGTGTTGGGGATTTCGGCGCCGGACCAAATGTAGCCCCAGGAGGAGGGGAAATCCGAGGATAGCACCACCACCCCTTTATCCCCTCCTCCATAAGGAGGGGAAGGCGCTGTTCGCGGAACCTCCATTGCCCAACGCCTCCCCTCCTTTCTGTACAGAGCAGAGAGATGGTTTACAGGTGTTCAGGGACATAGTTTACACATTGT
>DAIPLH010000524.1:0-1798 GCA_036769325.1 Bacteroidota bacterium | reverse complement strand
GTATTGGTGAAGGGGAAAATTTTGTCGCATCTGATGCTGCTGCGATTGTTGATCACACCCGGCAGGTCGTGTACCTGGAAGATGGCGAGGTTGCGGAACTGACGAGAGACGGGTTCCGGACGATGACGATTGACGATGTGAAGACCGACAAGGTCATCGAAGAGATTACGTTTGATCTGTCCCAGATCGAGCGCGGCGGCTACGATCACTTCATGCTGAAGGAAATCAATGAGCAGCCCGAGACGATCAGGGATGCGATGCGCGGCAGGCTTCTGGTTCGAGAGGGAGATGTAAAGCTTGGAGGGTTGCAACACGTGCTAGGAAGGCTGCTCAGCGCCCGCAGGATCATTATTTCTGCGTGCGGAACATCCTGGCATGCGGGCCTGGTGGGGGAGTATATCTTCGAGCAAATTGCGAAGATCCCGACAGAGGTTGAATACGCGTCGGAGTTTCGCTACCGGAACCCGCTGGTCAATATCGACGATGTGTTTTTTGTGATCAGTCAGAGTGGAGAGACGGCAGATTCGCTTGCCGCAATGCGGGAGGCAAAGCGGAAGGGAGCAACAGTTCTTGGGATTGTAAATGTTGTCGGAAGCACCATCGCGCGGGAATCGGATGGCGGTGTGTATGTGCACGCCGGTCCGGAAATTGGCGTTGCCTCGACAAAGGCCTTCACATCCCAGCTCACAGTAATCTCGCTGATTGCGTTGATGCTTGCACGACAGCGGGGAATGTCCAGGGAAGACGGGATTGTGCTGGCGCGCGAATTGGATTCGCTGCCGGAGAAGGCCAGGATGCTTCTGAAAAACACCGATCAGATCAAGGCGATTGCGGAAGAATTCAAGGACGCGAAGAATTTTCTCTATCTTGGGCGTGGGTCGAACTTCCCTGTTGCGCTCGAAGGTGCACTGAAGCTGAAGGAGATCTCCTATATTCACGCTGAGGGATATCCGGCGGCTGAAATGAAGCACGGCCCGATCGCACTGATCGACGAGAACATGCCGGTGGTATTTGTTGTTCCGAAGGATGCGATCTACGAAAAGGTGATGAGCAATCTCCAGGAAGTCCGGGCACGGCGGGGGCGTATTATCGCGGTGGCCAATGAAGACGATCACGAGATTGACAGTCTTGCCGAATTCGTCATCCGGGTACCCAGGACGTACGGGTTCTTCGGACCGATCATCAATGTGATCCCGCTTCAGCTCTTGTCGTATTACATGGCTGTTGCGCGCGGCACGGACGTGGACCAGCCTCGCAATCTTGCGAAAAGTGTCACCGTTGAATAACAGGAGTTTGTCGTGAGTCCCCCATTCAGGTTTGACAAGAACGACTGGGCACTTGTCCTTGGTGCTTCGAGTGGTTTTGGTGGAGCCACATCCCGCGAGCTTGCTCGTCACGGAATGAATATTCTTGGTGTTCACTTCGACAGGGCAGGGACCATGCCTGCCGTTGAAGCGGTCAAGAAAGACATTGAGGCGTCCGGTGTGAGGGCATGGTTCTTCAACGTTAACGCATCTGATGAAGCGAGGCGGAACGAGACCCTCGCATTGGTCAAAGAGGAACTTGAGAAATCCGGTGGCACGATCAAGGTTCTCCTGCATTCTCTGGCATTTGGCAGCCTGAGACCGCTTGTGTCCATGAACGGCGAGATGTTGTCGCAAAAGCAGATCGAGATGACCATGGACGTCATGGCGAACACACTGGTGTACTGGACGCAGGGCGTTGTGACGAGTGGGTTGATGAAGAAGGGGGGAAGGATCTTTGCCATGACCTCCTCCGGAGGGCATTCGGTGCTGTT
>DAIPLH010000181.1:0-6306 GCA_036769325.1 Bacteroidota bacterium | reverse complement strand
CGCGTACCCGGACTACTCCAGGCGCCACAAAGAAATCAATGAGGAACTTCAGACCTCATACTCTCACGGAGGCACCGTTCTGGCATCACAACTTCGGGGAGAGTACCTCTATGCTGCATGTGGTGAGGATGGCTTCCGGGTGTACGATGTCGCGAACATCGACAACAAGGGTTTTTCTGAGCGAATTGTTACAGCTCCGGTGTCTCCGTTCGGACAGGATACTCATGTTCCCACCAGGTTTGCGACTGCGATAGCGCTTCCCACTAACATGCCTATCGACACCAGGAGGGTACAGCGTCCCGAGAATCAGGAACAGTGGCCGATCCATCCCCTCTACAGCTATGCATACATCACGGACAAATACGAGGGTCTGATTCTCGTCGATGTGATGAATCTCGTCGATGGTGAGCCGAGGAATAACTTTCTGAAAAGAGCAGTGACCTTCAATCCGAATGGAATACTGGACGGGGCAACCAATCTGACAATTGCAGGGAATCTTGTGTACATCTGTGCAAGCAAAGGTGTCGTTGTGGTCAGCGTTGCCGATCCCCTGAACCCGCGGGTGGTCGCTCAGGTTGGTGCTCCCGCTGTTCTGAACGCCAGGGCGATTGCCGTCCAATTCCGATATGCGTTCGTCTGTGATGACCAGGGTGTAAAGGTGATTGATGTAACGTTCCCTGAGAAGGCATCAATTGTTCCGAAGAGCTATCTCCCACTTGCCGGAGCAAACGATATCTATGTTGCACGGACATACGCTTATGTCGCCGCGGGGTCACAGGGATTGGTCATCGTCGATGTCGAACAGCCGGATAGCATCTTCCTCGAAAAAATCTATACCGCCCGTGGAGTCTTGAATGATGCCCGCGGCGTGAAGGTTGCTTCAACAAACGCCTCCCTTTTTGCTTATGTTGCCGACGGGAGGAATGGGCTGCGCGTTATTCAGCTGGTTTCTCCCGAAGATCCCGGGCACCTTGGGTTCAGTCCGAAGCCATCCCCGAGACTGATCGCAACCAGACAAACCGGCGGCACGGCTCTCTCGGTTTCGAAGGGGCTTGACCGGGACCGCGCGGTTGATGAAAGCGGAAATCAGGTCAGTGTTTTTGGCCGGCTTGGATCCAGACCGTTCAATAAGGCCGAGCAGGAAAGATTGTATCTCAGGAACGGGACGGTGTGGATGGTATCAGACGAAGGAAAAATTCAGGGACAGACAGGAAGGAAGCAGGAGTGAGCAAGGGCTTGTTCTGCTACGTCGGCCTCGCGGTGTGCGTTGTTCAGGTCTCATTCGGACAGAAGTATGAAACGCTCGGTGTCGGCAGTTGCGTTACCGGTGATTGTCACGCCTCCGAGAACAACTGGTACAAGAACGATCCCCATAAGAACACATTAAGAACCATTGATGACAACCTCGAGACATCGAACGGATACGCCAGGGCCGTTGGTATTCAGAGCAAGGACCTTTACAAGACCGGCAATCTCTGCATGGCGTGTCACGCGACTTCAACCTCACGGAGCAAGGAGGCTGAGGATGGCGTGAGTTGCGAAAGCTGTCATGGCGCGGGGGGTGGATATAAAGAGCCGCACCAGGACGGAAAGGGAGGAGGACCCGGCAGGCCGGGCTATGTGAAAGGTGTTGCATCAGGCATGGCAGATTTCAGGAAGAACAAGCAGCTGGTCGCGAACACCTGTGTAGGATGTCACTATATTACCAACGACGCGTTGCGGACTGCCGGACACAAATCAGGGGATGACTTCAAGTATCAGGCAAAGATTGCGAAGGTGGCAGGATATCCGAACCACTGGAAGCGGGAGCCCGGGGAGGATGACAAAGTAAAGGCCAGGTTCGAGAACGCAAAAAAGGAAAAGGGGCCTCTCGCAGTCGTCCTTCCGACTGCATCCAGGACAGTTCAGCAGCCATCGGTGGCTCAAACAGACGATTCCCCTGTGACCAGACCTCCTTCCCCTCCAAGACCAGTCGCAGCAAATCGTGTGACAACTCCCGTGAGTATCGGACCGGTCGACCTCCCACCTTTCCCGGCTGTCACTGACAGCACAAGACTTGATTCCTTGCTTCTCTTTCTGAAACTGCGGCTTGAACTCCTTTATGAAAAGACGAGGTAGGCAATGGCCGAACTGAGCAAGACTCAAATCAAGAGGGTCGAGCAACACAAGGACCGGTGGAGTTCATTCGGCAAGGGGACCGGGATTCTTGATATTGCGGAAAAGCCGACTCCCGAGGTGCTAAGAAACTATACTCTCTTTAGAGAATTTGATGACAAGTTTCTGGAGAGACTGAGTCCGGACATCTCGATTGCGAGGTGGAAGAAGAACTCCATGTTGTTCGAAGAGGGGAGCTACATCGACGTTGCATTTCTCATTGTCGCTGGTGAAATCCAGGTTTCCATTGAAAAGCAGCGCGAGAATACGCAACAGCTTCCGATTTTCAACAGATCCCGAACCATGATTGCGGGATCAGGCGGTCTGAAACCTCCCGCGCAGGCGGGCATGACGGTGTTTCAGGGTCAGATTGCAAAGCAACCAGTGGACGGATCGCCAATCACCTATCTGGCATCGGTTGATTTCAACCTTCCTTCTGACGGGGTTATGACGCTCGGTCCGGGTGAGATCTTTGGTGAAATCGGCGCACTGAGCGGATGGCCACAATCTGTGACGGCAAAGACATCCTCTGAATGCGAGCTGGTCCAGATCAGAGTTCCCGCCCTCAGGCTTCTCCGCAAACGCTCGGCTTCCCTCAAGAAGCTGCTCGACACGCTCTATAGAGAGCGGGCACTGTTCTCCCAGCTGAAGAACACTCCGCTCTTCGGTGGCTTGCCTGACAGCCTTCTTCGTTCCCTTGTTGAACGCATAGAACTGGTCTCGTGTGACCCCGATGAGGCAATCGCGAATGAGGGGGAACCGTGCGATGCCCTCTATCTCGTCCGGTCCGGGTTTGTGAAGATGTCCCAGAGGGTTGGCGAGGGGAACATTGTTGTTTCCTATCTCTCGAAAGGAGGCATTCTTGGCGATGTTGAACTTCTGATTGAAGGAACTGCAGGTTGGGTCTACACCGCCAACTCAAAGGAATACTCCGAACTCGCGAAGCTCTCCCGCGCCGACCTGAAGGAGATTCTTTCCCGCAACCCGGGGGTGGAGTCTGTTCTCTGGAACTCCGCAGTGAACCGTCTCAAGGAATCAGGCTACAGCAGAAGAGTCCTCCGACAATCGGAGTTTCTTGACACCGCACTTGGAAAAGGACTGGTGGAAGGGAACAGCATTCTGGTTATTGACCTGAATGTGTGTACCCGCTGCGATGATTGTGTCCGTGGATGCGCTGACACCCACGGCGGAATCCCCCGCTTTGTCCGCGAAGGGGACAAGATTGCGAACCTTCTTGTCACGCGGGCATGTTATCACTGCGAGGATCCGGTGTGCCTTGTTGGGTGTCCGACTGGCGCAATCCGACGGGCCGACGTAGGCGATGTCGTTGAGATTGACGACAAGCTCTGTATCGGGTGCCATACCTGCGCAAACAATTGTCCCTATGATGCTATTACGATGCTTTCGACCGGTGAGACGTGGCCGGCTGATGCAATTCCCGAGGGCTTTCGCGGAAAAGAGAAAGAGCTTGCCTCGAAATGCGACCTTTGCTACACCGATCCCGCAGGCCCCGCATGCGTTAGAAGTTGTCCCCATGGATGTGCAACACGTGTTGGCAACGTAGCCGAGTTCAGGAGTCTGTTGCGTGAGTAAGATCGATCTGAAGCAATGGGTTCAGGAGCCCGTTTGGTTTACGGGGTTTGCGGCAGCACTGCTGGCGTGCATACTTGGTTATCTTGTCAATATCCTTGTCTCCGAAGTAAACCCCGGAAACTGGTGGGGCATGACGTATGGAACGGTTGCTACGCTTCTGATGGCCGGCGATGTTCTCTACGCTGCAAAACGTCGAATGCTCAGGTACAACCTGGGCAAATCCAGTTCCTGGGTGCAGTTTCATCTGTATGGGGGTGCGCTCTTTGCCGTCCTGGTCCTGATGCACACCGGTTTCAGATTGCCCGTTGGGGCCATGAACTGGATGCTGTGGATCCTTTCCTTGTGGGTCACAGGAAGCGGCTTGTTCGGAGTCATGTTGCAGCGATGGATACCGACGATCCTCTCATCTGGTCTTTCCGTCGAAGCCCTGTATGATCGGATTCCCGACCTGGTAGCCGGGATACGGGAGCGTGCGGAGCGGATTGTCGCCGGGTCCACCGAAACGGTGAGGGACTTTTATTCTGCGACGGTCGCGGGAGCTTTGTCTGCCCCACAATACAGGGCAATCTACTTCCTTGATGTGACAGGGGGAATCAAAGAGAAGCTGAAGCCATTCGAATATGTCAGGCCGCTGCTGACAGCCGAGGAGAAGGATCGCCTCTCCCAGTTGGAAGAGATGTTCCGGACGAAGCTGGAACTTGATGCGCATTACACGCTCCAGCGGCCGCTACGCTGGTGGCTCTATACTCACGTCCCGCTTTCCTTCGCCCTTGTTATTCTTGTTGTGCTGCATCTCTACGCAGTGCTCGTGTATTAGCGCAATCCGGAAATGAAGCTCAGGTCGCAGAGATAACCAATGCCAAAACCCCAGGACCCAACACGGAAGAAGGGATCCTTCGGCCCAACCCGCCTGCCTGTTGCGGTTGATCTGGTGTTTCCGGCCGGGTCCCGGAGAATGATGATCACTGGAGGAGTGCTTGCGGGGATTGTCGCCTTGTTTTTCTTCATCGACACAATTATTCTAAGCGATACCTTCAGCTCGCCCGGGGATCTTTCGTCGAATCATGCAAACTTTGAAACCGAATGCTCCAGCTGCCATGAACCATGGGGCGGTGCGACATCGCAAAAATGCGCCACTTGCCATGAGAAAACCAACGATCGGACCGGAGTCTATTCGTACGCAGCCCACTACCTGTACCGTTCGGGGAACTTCGGTCGCATTCAGACTTCCGCGCATAGGACTGCGGATGATGAACAGGAATGCTCGACCTGCCATCAGGAACATCAAGGCAGGGATGCGGCAATGACAATCATGTCGGACCAGAAGTGCACACCGTGTCATGATTACGGATCGTTTGAGGACGATCATCCGGAGTTTGCGTTCGCACGCGAGGCACTGCCGGACGACTCAACCCTTGCCTTCACACATGTGCGTCACACCAGGTTTGTCTACGAGCGATTGCAGAAACAGAGTCCGACCGTGTATCTGGAGAAAGCATGTCTGTATTGTCACAACGCAGAACCCGACGGGAAGGCCTTCAAGCCGCTTGATTTCGAAGCCCATTGCGGCGATTGTCACCTCACTGCAGCAACTAAGACACCGAACCTGGCCATCAGCGATCCGGCCGACCCGGCTGCCCCGGGGGTTGAAACTCTCGCGATGATCCAGCAGCGGCGCGGACCTGGAACCCTCTGGGCGTTCTACACCAATCCAAACGAGTTCGCTGTGAGTCCCCGAGGCGTCGTCAACTCCCCGGTGTACCATCGCGACCCGTGGATCATGGAGAATCTCAAACAGTTGTCTGCGACTCTCTTCGGCCCTGAGACGAGTCTGGCCGGATTGTTTCCGATCCGGAGATCGGAAAAGCCCGGAACAGAACAGAAGGCGTACGCAGAAGCAATCAGCGCTCTGAGGGAATATGCTGCAGGACTTCGTTCACGCCCGGAACCAGAGGTGCAGAGAGACCTGGCAACAATCGATTCGCTCCTCTTGATTGCAGAGAGACGCTCTCTCATGACAGCTGAGGCCTTGCCCCTGGACCTGTTCATGACGAAGCCGAATCCCGAATTGACAGCAAGCCAACAACAGGATCTGGAGGACTTTGCGCGCAGACTTGCAGAACCATGCCTGCTCTGTCATCAGGTTGAGGGTGCCAGCATCCTTCCTGTCAGAAGTGTCCAGCGGACGATGGCCCGGGCGGAATTTGATCACCGGGCACATGTTCTCGAGCGCCGATGCCTGGATTGCCATTCGGACATCCCGGTGGGCCAGGCGTTGCTCAAGGGGGACACGACGGGTGTCAGGGAGACTGACAGGGCGTCGGTTCACAACCTGCCCCGGATTGACAACTGCCGTGAGTGTCATGGAGCGTCCGGGGCCTCGGATGCCTGCGCGACCTGTCATTTCATGCACCCGAACAAGAACAATCGCGGAAACCTGCAGCTCGCGATTGATAGAGACTAGGGGAACGAGGATGCCCGCGAAATTGTTTTGCAGGACTGGCCCTCTCTCCGGAGCATCTTTCGCTTTCGAAGAGGAGGCGACAATCGGAAAGAGTC
>DAIPLH010000523.1:0-1801 GCA_036769325.1 Bacteroidota bacterium | reverse complement strand
TCTTGTTTCTGCCTCCAGCCTTCCATCTTCTCTGTGCCCTCTCATTCTTATCTTCCTTGGCGCCATGGCGTCTTGCCTGCTCCGGCCCGAAGGGTCGGAGGCGGTTCAATTCGGTACTCTTAACGAACCGGCTTCCATTGATCGAGGATGGATCGACCCAGAAAGAAGACAGAGAGAAAGTTCAGAAACCAGGAAGAGGTGACATAGAGATAGCCGTACTTCCTGTACCTTCGTGAACGGTCACATCGCGAAGGAATCTGACCTCACCGACCCGTGAAAGTCTCCTGAACATGTCGTAATCCTCACCTGCTGCAATCTCTCCTGAGTAGCCGTTTACTGCATCAAACGCGTCCCTGGTGATCACGTGGCACTCCCCCCTTCCCATTGCCATTCCCACCCTGTTCATCATATAGAAAAACCAGTTGTAAAAACCGTGGAAGAGCACATCAGCAAGGGACTCCTCCTCCGGGTATACACGGACTTTGCATGTAACAGCACACACGCCGGGTCTGCCGATCTCCTGAACGACTTTCTCAAAAAACCGATCGATCTCCGGGACTACTGTATCTCCGTTGAGGAAGACAAGAACCGATCCGCGAGCCACCTTTGCTCCTTCATTCCTGCCAATGGAGATTGTTTGTTTCCTTCCCTCATCATTCTTAACCAGCCAGACATCGTAGGATTGTGCAATCTCGATCGTTCGATCCGTGCTTCCGCCGTCGCTGACGATAAGCTCGATGCCATGGTGCGTTCGAAGTTCCGGGGTGAACTGTTTCAAAATCCCCGGAAGAAGTTTCTCTTCGTTCAGTGCAGGAATGATGACGCTGATCTTTCCGGGTTCTATTACGCCCTCCGTGCCGGTTTTCGCTTCGTGTTTTTCGTGGCGTTCGGTGCCCCAAGCTGATGAACGGCCTGGCGGATTCTGATCGAGAAATTCCTGTCCAGCCGGATTTTCCAGTGAGGGAGAACAAGCGAGCTCTGGTATACCCGTTCCAATCCGGCCTCCGAAAGCGATGTGGTTTCAATCGGACAACGCCAGAGCGTGGCGTTCTGACTCAGCGTGAATTGCGTTTCCAATCCCTGCCATTCGTCCACGAGCCGGAATTCATTGACCTCTTTCTCCTCACCGATGCTCCGCAGGCGATTGTTTTGCAGCTCCCTTCCGGGGATCTCGTAGTAGCGGTCGCTTGCATCGCCTGCCATCAGGCCAACGTTGAACTCCACGCCAAACCACAGGTCAATCACCTCTGCTTCTCCGTTTTCGATCTCGTACTCTACCTCAAATGAATCCGCGCCCTGCACGTGCACAATCTCCTTCGATACCACAATCCGGTGAGGCTTGCCATCGACCCAGAGTGCACCCTCGCGACGCATCCGGATTGACGTCTTCCCGGCTTTTGTTCCTATCATACCTGAATATGGCTGGTCAACAAAATCACCGAGTTCAAGATACCGGGCCTGACGGAACGATTCGAGGGTGGTTCCTTCCGCGAGAAAATGATCGACCAGGGATGCATGGCGATACCAGTCGAAATGCAATTCCTTCTCCAACCCGAGTTCCTTCACAAGCGTGTCCTCGGGAACAGATGGCGTGTCCTGATTCTCCATCTTCGCGAGCAATCGCCGATGGTAGACTTCCTCCCGTCTGCTGAGAATGTCGAGGAGATTGACACCGAGTGGTTTGTAGTCAAGTTCAACCAGATGACCACCTGTTGAAGGCTTGCAATAGAGGTTCAGCACTTCGTCTTCGAGAAGCAACTCATCGGCTCCATCACAGTCAAAATCGGTTGACTCCGTCGTT
>DAIPLH010000180.1:5659-6320 GCA_036769325.1 Bacteroidota bacterium | reverse complement strand
CTTGAAGGGTTGGGAATCGCCCTCGGAAGAAATGGGCGTTGGGATGAAGCGGAACGCGTGCTGCGCACTGCAAGAAGCATCGATTCCCGCAATTATCTCACCTACCTTCATCTCGGGAATATTCTGGTTACACAGCACCAGCAGCCAGCAGCGGCTTTTGAGTACTACACCTCAGCGCTGGTTCTTGAACCCGATGCACCTGAACTGCACACGAATCTCGGGAACATCTACTACCTTCGGGGTGACTATGAGAAGGCCCTCGCAGAGTATAGGATTCAAACGGATCGATGGCCTGAGACATCTGAAGCATGGTTGAACATGGGAAGGGTTTATCTCCTGAAAGGAGATAGAGGAAAGGCGAGAGTTGCGGTCAGAAGGGCCCTTCAGATTTCTCCGCGCCTGAAGGCGGCCCTTGAGCTACTGGGGGAGATTGAAATGACAGGTGGATAAGACGCATGGCGACTTCCACCAAAAGACCCCCTAGAAAGGAAGATCCTCCTCTGCCGCCGTCGCAGGAGTCTTGAACTCTCCGGCAGGCTGGGCGGGTCCATTCTCCGCGGATCCCTTTGAATCAAGCATGATCATGCTGTCGGCAACAATCTCCGTCATGTATTTCTTCGTCCCTGTGTTCTTGTCGTCATAGCTGCGGGTCTGGATACGT
>DAIPLH010000180.1:0-5649 GCA_036769325.1 Bacteroidota bacterium | reverse complement strand
CGGCATCTCGCCCTGGCCAATTCCCGCCGGAAATTCGATGTAGACCTTCTTGCCTTTCTTCAGCCATTCCCCGCATATTTCGGCCAGCTTTCTCCACGCTACGATGTTGTGCCATTCGGTCCGCTCCTGGGTGTTGCCGTCCTGGTCCTTCCAGCTTTCGTTTGTCGCCAGAGAGAACGTTGCGACCGCAACCCCACTTGAGGTGTAGCGAAGCTCCGGGTCCTTTCCCAGATTTCCGATAAGCATGACTTTGTTCAGACTCTTTGCCATTTGATACCTCCAGGAAAAAATACTTTGAACAGGTTCATTCTCTGAGCCGGGTTATTCCGGACGGGCTGGTAACTTCCACAGGAAAATGCCCCTCGGTGTCAGAGTATACAGAGCGGATCCCGAAAAGACAAGTGAAGAAATATCTTCGCCGCTGATACGACCTTCCGAAAGCTCCCGGATATTCACCGGGGAAGAGGGGCGCTCATTGGCGTCAAACTGATACAGCAGATCGTCATCGAGAACCAGGATCTGATCCTTGTCAGCAAAGATACAGGATGGCTTGTTGAAAAGCCCTGAACCCAGTTCACGAATGAAATTCCCGAATGTATCGAACACCATGATCCTCCCCTTGTCCAGAACATAGAGGAAATCCGACGAGCCAATCTCCACCTGCCGCGGAGCGTAGAGTCTCCCCTGCCCCGCATCAAATCCTCCGAACGAGCGATCGACCTGGCTCGACCGGTTGATCTTCAGGATTCTCGCATTCTCGCTGTCACAAATGAACAAATCGCCGAGACGGGAAAGGGCAATATCCGTTGGATAACCGAATCTCTTTGCAGGATCTTCATCTTCTCTTGTGTAGAGAGTCGCGGCGTATGTAAGGGTTCGATCGTACTTCTGGATTCGGTGATTCCCGTAGTCTGCCACAAAGATATCGATCCCGTTCCTTGACCAGATTCCCGATGGGTTATCAAACTCTTCATTACCCCATCCCTGTCCACCGATCTGCCGGATCTGCTCCCTTTCCCGCGGCGAAAAGAAGGTCAGCAGATCGCTTTCCGAGCTGACAACAAAGATGTTCCCGTACACATCGACATCCAGGCTGGTACCGTAGAGCTGAAGCGAATCCACTATCTGTCCGTAAGCCGGGAAACACAAAACCGGAATGGAGAACAGCGTGACAATATGTGCCAGGTTGAACAACTGTGTCTTGACTATCTCGGGGCGGGAGGTTAATCAGGGTCTGCAGGGGTCAATCAAACAAGAACGATCATTAAAGTCAAGATTGTTTCGGTAGTGTCTCAGTTTGAATTTCCATGAACTCACCCCCTTAGCTTGGATGAAACCATTTCCCCCTCCCTTACCAAGGGAGGGGGAACCTGAGTCTCGATAGCTGGGGGAGAGTTGTATGAAAAAAAATCAAATTGGGACACTACCATTGTTTCTCACCTGGAAGGAACACGGATGAACACAGATTCGCACCGATAACCACATGTTAATCTGTGGAGATCATGCATATATCTGTGGTATCAGTGTTCGTAAATTGACATGAGTCGGTCGGCCCGCACTCTATCTCTCCCAAAAAAAACAACGTGGCCCCCTTTTCAGGAGGCCACGTTTGGTTTTGAAAGCAGACTTTACTTCAGAACGATCATCTTGCGGGTCGAAACGAATTCGCCTGCATTCAGGGTATAGAAGTAGACGCCTGAAGGAATGCTGCTGGCGGAGAAGCTAAACTCGTAGGTCCCTGCTTCACGGACCTCGTTCACAAGGGTTGCGACCTCTTCACCAAGTACATTCGTCACCGTCAGCCTGACAGGTGACTTCTGTGGAACGGTGAAGGAGATCTTTGTTGACGGATTGAATGGGTTCGGGTAGTTCTGCTCGAGGTGGAATGCACCGGGAACAGTCCCCTCATGCTCAACACTCGTAAACAAAACCTTGTTGAATACGAGATAGGAACGGGTTGTCGGTGCGTTATCTGCGAATGCGTGAGCCCCAGGCTCAGTGTCCTCCTGATAAGTAATGTTGAATTCACCAGGTGCGTTCCACTTCGAAATACTCGGATACCGCTCATCCAGAAGTGGGGTATTTGTGAGATTGATGGGAGTAGACCAGGTGAGTCCATTGTCTTCGGATTTCACATACCAGATATCGCTATAGTTGTAGCCGGAGATGACAGAGGTATCCGTCTGGAAAGCCTGATACGCGATCCCAATGGTCGTACCGGCCATTCCGAGCACCGGCCAGCCCACCGAGAACTGGTGGAATCTCTGTACGATGCCGCCGGGGAGATTGTTTTCCGGGACGTAAAGCGTCGAATCAAACTTCACGGCCTTAACGAAACCCGACGATTCACTGTAGAAAACAATACCCGGGCTCGAGGGAGTTCCAACACGCGAATCGTATTCAGCGATTGCGAAGAGCGGTTCTTCACCATTGTAGATCACATCGCTCTGCACGTACGCGGCAAATGTATCAACGCCTGCCACTCTTACAACATCGTAAAGAGTATCCGGAGCGGCCGGCCATGTGGCTCCGTTGTCTGTCGATTCCAGATAATAGACGCCCGTGGTGCCGTTCGTGTTGTTGAACATGATCCCAACTCTTCCAGTCTCGTTGGACTGTACAGGCGCGCGGCCTGCAGCAGCGCCAATCATCGTAACTCCCGGATAGGCGGTCCACGGGTACCAGGTAAAGAGATCGGGAAGAAGTCCCGCATAGAACAGCGTAAATGGAGCTGCCGCGTTGTTGGGTGAAGCCGACATGATAAGCGTGCCGTCCATGCTCGAAGCGACACTACCCCATATTGGCTGATCCGGGGTGCCCAACGGCGTTGGCGATCCAAGGTCTGAGAAAAATCCCACGCCCGGGGGTGAATCTGCATACAACTTTGTGATGATCGGATCACCCGGAGCATTGTTGTGATTTGCGATCACTGGCGAAGTGGCAAGGACTCCACCTCCCATAGTAACACTTGGAAAACCGGCTCGGTATGGCGGACCAGGGACCTGCACGTCGCCGAACGTATCCCATGTGGTTCCACCGTCTGAACTATAAGCATAGTAAACATTTCTCGCCGGATGGGCGCCGCCCGGAGGAAGCGAGTCGGGCGAAGCCATGTACGCGACGTGAATGGCGCCAGTCGTAGGATCCACCTGAATCTGGCGGGTTGAGCCCCCGTTGGCCTGAAAATCATAGAAACCTGAGAGTGTTGTATATATCCCACCTCCGCCAGCCGGGTTCGTTGTGCCCCACCTCGGGGCCGCTGGCGGGTTTACCGGGGCAACATAGTCCACCGGAGGATCAGTGAACGGTGCTTCATACACACCCTTCTTTCGCTGTTCGTCGCCAGCCGATACAACGACGGTGACGCAAAGCAGAAGGGAAAGCAATAGTAACGTGAACTTCATGCGGGAACCACTCCTTTCTTGAGATTACCACCGGATCGCAGGATGGTGTTTGCTTAGTTCTTCAGTGTGGCGAACCGATAAGAATGATTATGTATTGAATTGTCTAAAAAAATTGATGGGGTTGCATCAATTCTAAGAAGAAGGCCTGTTATTGTCAAGTACCCGGCGTGAGGAATGAAGCGTTAATCGAGGAAAAAAAGTGGGCACCGAAGTGCCCACGTGATGACTGTCAATTGTACGATGATGCTATTTCACCAGCAGCATTTTCTTTGTCTCTGTAAAGTCCCCTGCCGTCAGAGTGTAGTAATAAGTTCCGTTGGCAAAGTTTGTTCCGTCAAAATCTGCGACGTAACTGCCTGCGTCCTGGAACCCATTGTAGAGCAGAGCGACTTCCTGTCCCAACACGTCATATACCCTGAGGGAGATGTCCGAACCGGTCGGGAGGCTGTACCTGATGTTCGTCACCGGGTTGAACGGGTTTGGATAGTTTTGCTCCAGACGGAATGTTTCGGGGGTGGTTCCCGGAACTTCTCTGATTCCGGTCGTGAGTGTAACCGCGTCAAACTTGTGATACATCACGGCAACTTCAATGAATGCGTGATTCAATCTGACCGCATTTCCTCCGAGCGGATCACTGAAATAGGTCAGATGCATGTAATCGTCCACCAGGGTTGCCATTGAACCATACGACGCGTCGAACCCGGCTCCCGGGGTGATGTCGATTGGCTCCCTCCATGTGAATCCGCCGTCCGGTGATCCTGTTGCATAGATATGCTGAAGGAACACCTCCGCTGTATCCTGCTCGCTGATCTGTTGCTGATACATGATGTACGGATTATTGTTCGCATCAATGCCGATATCCGGCTGTGTAACAAGGTTTCCGAAGAGATTTGTCGGTTTGACAATACTGGTATCGTGAACCGTTGTCGCGATCTCAATGATACCGGTCGCCTCGCTCCAATAGGACACAGGAGCATCGATCTGATAGAACAATCCGGGGTTGTTGGAAACATCACCGACGCCAAGGAAGTTGGTCCAGACAATGTGGAGGTCCCCTTCGCTGTCGTATGCACACGCGACACTTCCATCTGATATATACTTCTCAGCACCATTCGTAAGCTCGCCAGGTCCCGGATTATCCAGGAGAACCTGCTCGCTCCATGTGGTTCCATTGTCTCCTGAAAGCGCAAGGAGGACATCGGCGCCGCTACTGAATCCGGCACCATCGTTTGCATCCGGCGCGTGGACAATTGCCACATTCGTGCCGCTCGCCGCAATATCCTGGGCATCCGCATCCGGGACAAAACTCGGCCCGGGAGTGAAAACGGGAGCATCAAGGATGTCCCACGTCGCTCCGGCATCCTGAGACCGGGTATACCAGATATCGGTCGGCGGATTCGCGTTCGCGTGCACCATGTGAATATTGATTGGGCTGGAAACGGCGAGTCGTGGCCAGAAATCTGTTGCTACGCCTGTCGGGGAGCAACTCCATACATTCGCCCCCCTCGCAGCGTCAACACATACCTGAATACCTGTATGAGCTACCGTTACTTCCGCTCCACCTGCATCGGCGAACTGATCGATATTACCCCAGCCCTGTCTCGTCCCCTCGATCCACGTGAGTGGTGTCCAGGTGTTACCCGAGTCGGCAGAATAGGAATAGTACGTGCCGCGGTCCGTTGCATCACTTGTGGCAGCCATCATCCGGCCAAGGGAAAGAGACCCATCGCCGAAATTGATCAGGTTGTGACAGGCTGATCCGTTCGTGGCATAGTCACTCAGTGTAAAGCCTAGTGAATCACCCGGTCCAACAGCATAGACCGATGGACTCACTCTCATGAGCTCACCTGTAACAGCCCCCAGAGCCTCAGGAGGATTGACTTTGTTGACTTTCGCACCACGCGTGCCGGCAAACACCATGGGGCACAGCATGAGCATGCATACACCAAATAGAATCATTCTCTGCATGGTGGGTCTCCGATTTGTTACAGAAGAGGGTGGGTTTTTTGGGGAGCTACTACTCCCCACGTTGACAGTATGCTAAGAATTCCTGTGAGGATTGTCAAGACTGCGCTTCAGAAAAGTGTATAGATGAAGGGGGCAACAACAGAGCCTTCAAACAGGGTCACCATGAGACCAAGGAGGAGAAGGACGATGACCATAGGGATCATCCAGTATTTCTTCTCCTCCCGGAGGAACCTGAGGTATTCCATCACAATGCCAACTTACCTTATCTCCCTCCCCG
>DAIPLH010000179.1:4373-6321 GCA_036769325.1 Bacteroidota bacterium | reverse complement strand
GTGCAATTGAACGGTGGTGCGGAGTTCAGACTGCCGTTCACCGGTCTCGTTGCGCGCGCAGGGTTCATGTACAGACCATCGCCGGTTGCGAATGACCCGATGGAATTTGATACCAAGGTTGTCACCGCCGGGTTTGGCATTAACTCGGCAGACAGGCTACAGTTTGATCTTGGGTACGCACTGGGATTCTGGACACAACGCGGTGAGCGCTACAATGTGGACGGAGTCACTCAGGATGTCGTCACGCATGACCTCCTCGTCTCGATGCGGTTCCGGTTCTAGCAGGCTATTGAATGTGAAGTTGGCCGACAACCCACTTCTTCAATCGATATTCCCCGCCTGACCGTCGTTGATCACCGAGAGGCGGGCAGGTAATGTTCAATATTCGACATTCACAAGGCTCTTCGCTCTGTACAAAGCGGTTGTTCTGAGTGAATAGTGATTGATGAATTGAGATGGTTTTTCCTTGGGCGTACAATCGTACGCCCTTTTTTGTTTTAGTCACCTCTGCTGCTTTTCCACGTCTGGCCAATCTGCTCCAGCGCGATTCTTTCAGGATCAGATGACAGGGCGGCCCGGAATCTGTTGATAGGATCATCGGGTTTTTCTTCCCCCGGGAATGTTCCCCAGTGAATCGGAAGAATGTGTTCTGCACGCATTTGATGCACGGTGGTTCCTTCCTCCTAAAATATACAGAGTGCGAACGGAATCAAAAATGTGTTCCTGGTTTCTTTCAAGCGACATGGCCAGATGGTTTAACCGCCAGTCTCGAGACGAGGCCTCGGCGCCCGCCTGATCGATAGGATGAACCGCCCCCGAAGGGGTCCCTTTGGGACAAGGCGCCAAGAACGCCAAGAGAAGATTCAGACAACTCCTCCTCATCCTTTTGGTCTTCATTCTTGGTGTGCTTTGCTGTTTGACATTTTCAATATCTACGACTCTCTCCACTGCGAAATCTGTGTCCTCTCATTCTTATCTTTCTTGGCGCCATGGCGTCTTGTCCCAAAGGACCCTTTGGGGTGGTTCAAATAATGTTGCGCGCAATTTCGGGAACACGTAAGTTATTCAACACTCAATGATTCCCGCCAGGAATCTTCCTTAACGAACCTTCATCAATCCACTCTCGATCGGTTTGAAATGACGAAGACCGCGCTCGTTCTCCTTCTGGCATTGACTGGTTCCTTTCAACAAAAGACTGCTCAACCCGTGGGAACGGACGACGGGATGAGAGGGCTGATCGAACAGTTCTCGGCTGACTATGGCAGCCTTCACCGATCATACCCGCTGATGATGTCCGCCTCCCATCGCGAAAGGATCGCGAGGTTTCTCCGTGAGTGGAGGTCCGGAATCGATAAAACCAGCACTGTCACATTCTCATCGGAAGACCGGGCCGACCTCATCCTGTTCAGGAACTACCTCGATCATGAGCTGCGAGAAATGGACATTTCCGTGAAACGCCTGAAAGAAACCGATCCGCTTCTCCCTTTCAGGGGGACGATCATCCTGCTCGATGAAGAACGAAGGGGGATGAAGAATGTCGATCCGGAAAAGGCTGCGGCGTCCCTTAGCGGGATTGTCCCTCAAATCGAGCAGGTGAAGCAAGCCTTGCGCAGGGCGCTTGATTCCGAAAAGAAGGATGACAAGTCGGGACCCATGCCCACCAGCAAGATGTTGGCCAACCGGGCTGCCGGCGAGTGTGAGCAGCTCAGGCGAATTCTCGATGACTGGTACTCATTCTATGCAGGGTACGATCCGTTGTTCACCTGGTGGGTTGAAGCGCCCCATAAGAAACTAGACAACGCTCTCAGGAAAAATATCGACTTCCTGAGGGGCGAGGTTGTTGGGATCAAGGGGGAGAACACCGATGCGATCATCGGAGATCCGATTGGCCGCGATGCGCTTCTCAGCGAATTGAAGTATGAGATGATCATGTATTCTCCCGAGGAAT
>DAIPLH010000179.1:0-4363 GCA_036769325.1 Bacteroidota bacterium | reverse complement strand
AAAGAATACGCATGGTGCGAAACTGAAATGAAGAAGGCCTCGAAGGAACTCGGCTTTGGCGACGATTGGTTGAAGGCCGTCGAGCATGTCAAAGCCCTCCACCAGGCTCCGGGGAGTCAGCCGGAATTGATTCGTGAACTGGCATTCGAAGCAGTTGAGTTTATTGAGACCAGAGACCTCGTCACGATCCCGCCGCTTGCCAAGGAGTCATGGCGCATTGAAATGATGTCTGCCGAACGTCAAAAGGTAAGTCCGTTTTTCACAGGCGGTGAGGTCATCAGTGTTGCTTTCCCGCTGGACAGCATGCAACACGAACAGAAACTGATGAGTCTGCGAGGGAACAACATTCATTTCTCCCGTGCAACAGTGCACCATGAGCTTATTCCGGGGCATCATCTGCAGGGATTCATGATGGACCGTTACCGGACATACCGGCAACTGTTCTGGACTCCGTTCTGGGTGGAAGGGTGGGCTCTCTACTGGGAAATGCAGTTGTGGGATCTCGGATTCCCTCAATCGGCAGAAAACAAAGTCGGGATGCTGTTCTGGCGGATGCACCGTTGCGCGAGAATCATCTTCTCATTGAACTTCCACCTCGGTAAAATGACGCCACAGGAGTGTATCGACATGCTCGTGAAGCGCGTAGGGCATGAAGTGGACAATGCCACAGCGGAGGTCAGGCGTTCATTCGGCGGGGATTATCCGCCGCTCTATCAGGCCGCATATATGCTCGGGGCACTGCAATTCAGGGCGTTTAACAAAGAGGTGGTCGGAGAGGGGAAAATGAGTCCGAAAGAATTCCATGACCGGATTCTGAAAGGAAACGTGATGCCCGTGGAAATCATCCGCGCCCTGTTAAGGAATGACCCAATCAACGAAGAGTTTTCTCCCGGATGGAGATTCTATGAGGAATTGGAATAGAGGTCCTCTGTGTAGTGCTTATCCTTGAGAAATTTCGAGCAGATCAATCCCCCGGGGGATAAACCAGTCGGGGTTGAATATATTCAACCCCGACAGAGGGCCCTGGCTCTTGTTCCTGATTCCCGACTCGCGTATCTTCACACCCCACGTCCCGCCGAAGATGGCCATTTATAGAATGGAGAATGGCATTGAGACGGCGTCGCAACTCTCTCCGCCTGGACGGATTCGATTATTCCCAGCCTGCTGCTTACTTCGTTACACTCTGTACTCGCGACAGAATGCAAGTACTCGGAAGGGTAGTTGATGGAAGGATGATCCTGTCGGAAACCGGAAAGATAGTTGAGACTGACTGGAAAGAGATTCCGGATCATTTTCCGACTGTGCGCGTAGACGTCTTTCAGATCATGCCGGATCACGTCCACGGGATTGTGGAGATAAGGGATTTGAATAATCAAAACAAGAATAATCCTGTCGGGGCTGAATATATTCAGCCCCGACGCGGAGAACAAAAATCAGAGTTCCAGCATGCTACTCCAAATTCTCTTCACTCAATAATCCGATCGTTCAAAGCTGCTGTCACGCGCGAAGCGCACAGAAGAACTTCGCTTCGATGGCCAGGCTGGCAGCGCAGCTTCTACGACCGCATCATCCGCGATGAGGTCGAGCATTACTTCATCCGGCAATACATTGAGCTCAACCCCCTCATGTGGGAGTTTGGGAGAAAAGGGGAAGGGCTGTCCCCGAACGGACTCAGATCCAGACTCCGGGAAGAGCATGGCCTGAGCGAGGCTGAGGTGGAGCGTGTGATGGAGTTGAGAACCCAGTTTGGGGGTGAGTTGTTTTCGATGAAAGATTCAAACTCAAGGGAGCCTGAAAACTGACTCACTACCCCTGATTGCATTGCACAGAATAATTCGGTATCAATAGGTCACAATCCCCGAGCTAACCACGCTTCGAAGGCTGCCCCACATGAACAAGATCCTGTTTACAGTGATTCTTTCTGCACTGATTTCATTCCCGATGCTTGCCCAGGAACAGGACTCAACAGCGATGCCTCCTGCACAGGAAGAGGAGCCGGCTGAGCAGCAAGTAACCGGACCGAGTAAAGTGTTTTACGGAGGGACTCTGGGAGTCAGTTTTGGAAGCTATTTCAGACTGAGTGTTCAGCCGATGGTGGGGTATAATCTTACCCCAAAGCTTTCCGCAGGCGTGAAAGCGATTTACGAGTACATCAGCGACTCAGGGGGCAATCAGACGATCACGAGGCACAACTTTGGCGGGAGTGTGTTTGGACGATACAGGGTCATCCCGCAGATCTATGGGCATGTAGAGTTCGCTTATATGAGCTACGATGTATCGAACCCGCTCAATCCCTCGCAACGGCAGGGTGTTCCCTTTCTGCTCGTCGGTGGAGGGTACGTCCAGAGGATCTCTCCGAATGCCGGTCTCTACGTAGAGGTTCTCTTCGACGTGCTTCAGGACGACAACTCTCCCTATGAGGCTGGAAGTCCGTTCATCAGCATTGGAGCGGCCGTAGGTATCTAAGCAAGGTTGGAACCTCGTGTTACAAGAAACCCACGATAGCGATCGTGGGTTTTTCTTTTTGAGGATGGGACGCGGGCTTCTACCAGCTCAGCCGTATCTGCGCACCAACGGAACTTACTTTCCTCAGGTTCGACGTAAAGTAAGCGAGGTCGATCTGAAGGAACTCTCCGAAACTCGCTCCAACCCCGAACGTGGGCAACAACTCGGCCAGGCCCATCCGGACGGGAACGACGAGGGCATCACCGAAAAAATGAAACCGGTATTCAGCCCCGAAACGAAATCGGTCGATGGTGGAGTCGTAACGAAAATCCTGCTGCGCCGCGATGTCAGCCCACTCAAAGGAAAAGTCGAGATCATTCATGGCGTGAATCATTAGACCCGCGCTGATGTAAAGGGGAAGGTCCAGTTCTGCAGGGCCGCTGAGAAGGATTCTTTGACGGGTGGCTACGAGTGAGGTATCTCCGTTTGAACCGACAATGTAGTTGCCGTTCCCGTCCATTTCTTTTGAGATCGTAGTCTGGGTTGTCTTGAACTCGTACGAAGACTTCAGAGTCTGAAAGGGAATAAGATTCTGGAACGTCATCCCGGCTTCCACCTTCGGATTAAAGCGGTAAAGCGCCCCGACATCGATCGTGAAACCTGTCGTACCTGCCTCGAGGTCCGTCAGGAAATCCTGGGCAATGTCTCCTGCGGCGCCGACACTGAGACGGTCGAAGGAAAAACGCCGGTTGAGGACCTTGAGATTCAAACCCAGTTCAAGGTCCTCCGCCACCTGAAGCCCATATCCGAGAGTACCAACGAGATCCGCGTACGTGACCGAGTAAATGGTTGGCAATGCCTCCGGATTGATTGTACCTGACGAAGGGTCCACAATGACTTCTGATATCCCCTGGAGTTTTGTAATTGCCTCGATGACCTCTGTGGTATCGTTGAAATCTGTCGTCACCAGGATGTCGAGCAGCTGCCGGTAGACAGGGCCCATGTTGATGACGAATCCCGTTTGGCCATAGGCCGTCAGAGACGCTCCAAATTGTCCAATTCTTACCTGCAAATTACCAGCAAGGTTTGCCCCATTCTCATTCGGGTCATCGGGGTTTCCAATTGCAATCTCCACCATTTGTTGGGGAACCTCGAGTAGCCTCTGAAGTGCCTGTCCGATCTCAGGCGCGAGTGACGGGTCCTGTGAATACGCCTGCACGAGTTTGTATACTTCCTTTGCCGTCGTCCCACTAACAAATTCCCCCTCGTTGTCCGAGATAAAGCTGATAGCATCAAGCGTTTTGGTTGGGGACGCAGCATATATTGAGAACGTCCCGCTGAATCCCTCATTGCGTGCAAAAAGGGCGGGGTTCAAAAGAGCCGCGTTCCATGCAAGGGTATCTGCAATGGACGTCAATCCCATTCCCGCAGATCGAATGTCAGTTGTCATAACCGGGAAGGAGAGCTTCTCGACAGAGAGTGTCACAACCGAATCAGGCAGCGTGATGGTTCCGCCCGGGTTGAAATGGTACTGCGGGTATCCCGTTGAACAGAGACATGCAGTCATTACCGCCAGGACGATTTCGCGAATATGAAAGCGCTCTCGACGAGTGTTACAGAGGGGCATTCGTGATTCCTGTATGTTCGACAACTCATTCGAAGAAGAACGGCAAACCGCGATGACGCCGGCACCCTGGCGCCATCGCGGTTTTCTATTCTCAACTCTTGGCGTGTAGCGAATCCGTTTCAGAGAATCAAACCAACTTTCAATCCGGTAGTGTCTCAGTTTGAATTTCCATGAACTCACCCCCTGTCAAGGATCAAACCCGTCTTGAGACGAGGTCTCGGCCGGAGGCCGGACCAGTTCCCCCTCCCTTAGTTGTACAGAGCAGAGAGATGGTTTACAGGTGTTCAGGGA
>DAIPLH010000522.1:0-1807 GCA_036769325.1 Bacteroidota bacterium | reverse complement strand
AAACGGTGTTTGCGATATTCGCTGAATCATAGCCCTCACCAAGAATGGGGGCGAACTGGTAGAACTGGTTTCCCCTCATAAAAATGAGGCGGGTGAAATCGAACCCTACATAGACAACCACCGTTACTTCGTTAGGCTGGAGATTGTAATTCAACCGGACCATGTTCATCAGCGAGATGTCGGCGCTGTCGATGACCGGAATTTTCGGAACCCGTCCGCCGATGAAACCCTTGATATCCTCGAGTGAGTTGATCAGGCTGAGTCCGTCTTCGCGAACGACGCAAAGGAGGTTGCCTTCGTCGGTATGAATCGAATCAACCGCATCGGCTGAAGGCTGGAAGGCACGGATTGATCTGAGCTCTTCAAGAATCCGGTCCTTCAGTTTTGCTCCCTTCAGTCCGAAATCGCTCTCCAGCAAATGATAGTAGAGTGATGGCTCGGCAATACTGTAGGCAAGCTGGACCTTCGTGGCCTGATACTGAGACAGGAGGCCAAGGAGGACAGCGTTGTTGTCGTCGCTTCCGGCAGCACTCGCTCCCATCTCAGCCGATCCTGCACCGGCCAGGCTGAACGGATCGGCAGATCCGTCACCACCCGCCATGGCGTCAACCTCCGCCATCTTGCGCTCCTCGATCTTTGCAGCAAGCGTTCCAGAACGCAGGCTGTGAAGAATAATCCGTTTACCCCTGATGCTCAGGTGCGCAACTTTGACGTCGAGTCCGTCGACGAACAGTCCCAGCACTGATTTCTTATTGGCCATCGTAGATGCCTTCGCGATGTTTCCGGTTGTGGTTTCGACTATATTCTCTCACCATCTCCTCAATCCGCCATTGTTGTCAGGTTCAGGAGCTGCTGCAATCGTCGTTTGTTGTTTGCATTTGCTATTGCCGTGTCGAGCGAAATCCTCTTTTGGAGGTACAGCCGTTTCAAATCCTGCTCAAGTGTGAGCATTCCGAGATCGCCTGATTCAGCCATCATCTGGTAGATCTCACCCGTGTTATTATTCTTAATGGCCGCCCGGACCGAGGGAATCATGATCATGATCTCCTTTGCAAGAGCAATCTTGCCATCCAGTGTCCCCACGAGCTTCTGCGACATGACACAACTCAGCGTATCGGCAAGGCGCATTCTAACGCGCTCCTGCTCGATTGGAGGGACTTCACCGATTACTCTGTCGATGGTCTCAACGGCCGAGGCCGTGTGAAGTGTCGAGAATACCTTATGACCGCTATCCGTGATCTCAAGGGCGGTCATGATCGTGTCCGGGTCACGCATTTCCCCGATTACAATAATGTCAGGATCCTGACGGAGGGATTGGACAGCCCCTTCCTTGAAGGAAAGAACATCCCTGCCTACCTCACGATGGCGGATAATGCATCGGTCAGATTTATGCACGTACTCAATCGGAGAGGAAATAATGACCACATGAGCATCGACGGTGTGGTTATTTGCGTCAATGATGCTATCAAGTGTGGTGCTTTTTCCTGATCCGGTAATTCCAGTAATGAGGTTCAACCCCTGGGATGTATGGACAAGACTCAGCATCCGGGTAACATTCGGGTGAAGGTCAAGGGCTCTGTAGGGACGAACAATGGCGTTAATTGCACGCATGTTCAACGCAAGGTTGTCCAGATCGAAATAGGCATCGGCTCGAAATCTATGGAGCTTGCGATCCTCCAGAAGGGAGTAGGAAAAGTCAAGATTCCGGTACTCATAAAGAAAAAGGCGTTGGCGCTCAATCAGGATGCTTTGAATGAGGACACTGAACTCATCAACCGTGAATTTCCCCATTTCCTCATATGGTTTC
>DAIPLH010000521.1:0-1808 GCA_036769325.1 Bacteroidota bacterium | reverse complement strand
GTCTCCCCACCATTGATGCGCAACCTCGTGCGCGATGACAGCGTCAGCGGAGAATTCGAGGGCAGCCCTCTCATCATAGAGATAGGCTTCATTCAGCGTGACCGCCGACGTATTTTCCATCCCACCCCACATGAAATCATGAATGATGATCTGAGAGTATTTGGTCCATGGATATGGATAACCGACGATTTTCTCAATGCCTTCCAGGATTTGTCGTGTATTGCGAAAGCTCACGAGGCCTTTCGCAGCTTCACCCGACGGAACATAGTTCGAGATGGGAATTCGTCCTCCATCATCCCGGAGGATGTCATATTCTCCGGCCGCAAGCATGATGAGGTAGGAGGAATGAGGTTTTTCCTGTCGCCAATGGAACGTCCTTGTTCCGTTCACCGTGTCTCTTGTTTCTGAGACGAGATTCCCATTTGAGAGGACAACGTAGGAGTCGCGTACCGTTGCGATTACCTCTGATGTTGCCTTGTCGTCCGGAGAATCATAAGAGGGAAACCAGTGCCGGTTCTCCGATTCTTCCCCCTGAGTCCAGAACTGCCACCGGCGTGTGAGGTCCGATGAATCGGGTTGGATGAAGTAGAGTCCTTCTTTCGGGGAGCAGGAATATTGAATTGATATCGCAATGGTGTCAAAGGTGTGAGGAGGATCGCTGAAGGTCAGCGTAAGTAAGGTGCTGTCGCTGCGATAAGAAACGGGGAGGTCCGACTGTGATCCCACAGAGTCAATGTTCATCCTGATCGCGTGAAGGACAATGGAATCGAGGCGATCGACAAGTGGGGTGAGGGTGATGTGAGCAATTCCGCTCACCTCTTTCCTGGCTTCGTTGAAGCTCAGGTCCAGCTTGTAATGAAGTACATCGAATGACCGGGGATGCCGTGTGCCATGTTCGTCCTGGAAGAGGATCTGTGTCCGGGTCCAGGACGAAGAGAAGAGGAGCAGCCAGATGATCAGAATGTATCTCATGAGCAAATGTACCGGGCCAGGTTCAACCTGGAAGGAGATTGCTGGGTCGTCCCTTCCAGTCAAAGACGACATTTTTCAGATGAGAAGGGGAGCGATTACCAGGGAGACGATCGACATCAGTTTTATGAGAATGTTCATCGCCGGTCCCGAGGTATCCTTGAACGGGTCTCCAACCGTGTCACCAACCACGGCAGCTTTGTGAGCATCGGTCCCTTTTCGTTCGCCCTCAATTTCACCCTTTTCAATGGATTTCTTGGCATTGTCCCATGCACCTCCGGCGTTCGCCATCATGAGGGCGAGCAGAACCCCTGCAACCGTTGCACCTGCGAGCATCCCTCCCAGAGCAGCAGGACCGAGCAGGAATCCGACGAAGACGGGGGCGAGAACCGCCGTGACGCCCGGAACAATCATTTCCTTGAGGGCTGCACTTGTGGAAATGTCGACACAACGGGCGGCATCGGGGTGTACACCTTTCCTTCCCTCGAGAAGTCCCGGTATCTCACGGAACTGTCTCCGGATCTCCTCAACCATCTGTCCCGCCGCGCGTCCGACTGCGGTCATCGTGAATGCAGCAATCAGGAAAGGGAGAACTCCCCCTATGAATAGTCCAATGACAACCATTGGCTCAGTAACGGAGATATCCAATGGTGGATCTCCGTTGATCCACCGCGCCGCGTAGGTCTTCCAGATCCCTTCCGGTGATGCATGCTGTGTTGCCATTTCATGCAGTCGTTCTCCAATTACAGCCGAGATGGCCTGTGAGTATGCCGCGAAGAGGGCGAGAGCGGTGAGGGCAGCAGACCCGATGGCAAATCCTTTTCCAATCGCTGCGGTTG
>DAIPLH010000178.1:0-6369 GCA_036769325.1 Bacteroidota bacterium | reverse complement strand
GCCTGTCATCATGTTGACGGGCACAACCGGGCTCGACATTGCCATTGAGAGTGTCCGCCTGGGAGCCCGTGACTATGTGACAAAACCGGCCAGGATCTCATACCTCCTGCATTCGATCGAAGAAATTCTCACAGGGAACAATCATGAAACAGCCAACACGTAAGCTCACGGAAACACTCTTTGGTTTTCTTGAGAAGCACATGATCGTCGCTGGAGCCCTCGTAATCTATGGCTATTACCTCGTTCTCACACTGGATCTCTTTCATCATCAGGAGAAAAAGACCGAGCTGCTGAGCCTGTTCCTTCAGTTTGACTCACTCCTCCTGATGTGGGGAGTCATTTTCGTGTTTGTGCAACTCCAGAAAATTCGCAAGGAACGGAAGGAAGGGGAACATCAGCAGAGGACTCTTTTACATCATTTCCAGGAACAGCAGCTGCAGCTGGACTCACTGGATGACATCTCGGGCATGCTGAATGACCGGATCAACAACCCGCTCTCCGTGATCTCGATGTCTGCCGGTTCCCTGCGAGGGAAGTCGCTTCGAGGTGGCACACTCGATGAAGAGGTTGAAAAGATCGAAGGTGCGTTGAAACGAGTGCAGGAAGTGATGATGGGTATTGAGGCTTACCATACGAAGAAGATTCTCAAGCTCTCACGGCACATGCTGCAGGATGAGGATCCTGCGCCGCAGCTGAACGCCTGACGGTGGGTCAGGGCTTCGGTGCTGCTGGCACGCACGCGCCGCGCCCACTGCAGTTCGTCATAATCCAATTTAAAAGAGCCGGTGCGTGTCCAAAGCCTCCGGTTTCAGGCCCAAAGGTCCCAATCCGTCCTACAATCCTATGACAGTAGATCCATTCTTGGGTAAAGTCAATTTACCCTAACTCTGATATTTCACTACCTATATCCCTGCCACAAGAAGAAACTCCATTGAACTGTTTCTTACTTTGATGTTAGATGAAGAGTAGGAATCTGTAAAGCTTGGGCTGAACCTGACTTCCATGCCAAGATGGAAGGAGTCAAAGGAATTGACTTCAATGCCGACTCCGATTGTTGCGCCAAAGTCAACCTTCTCGAGGTTGTCAATGACAAGTTCGAATCCTTCTCCTGTTGTTCCTACGAGGAAGTCAACTCTGGGACCTCCCAGAACATAGGGTAAAAGGTGTCCGTCCAAAAACCGTGCCTTCACCAGGAGGGGGACCGAAATATAATCGACGCGCGGCGAGCGTGTCCAGTACTCTCCGGTACCATTAGGACTCTCCTCGGTTGTAACCGGCAACGAAATCTTCATTCCTTTCTGGACGTAGTGTACTTCGCTGGAGAGGCTGAGCACAGGAATATCAAGCCACTCGGCGTAGAGCCCAATATCAACTCCCCATCGATTGTCGGTCTCCAGATCTGTAAACGGAGAAGAATAGTCCCAACTCTGAGAAGCGGCGACGGCACCTGTCTTGATACCGACTGTCCGGATTACCTGGGCCGAACAGATGGATTGTAAGGTAAGAACGAAGAGGAGCACTAGTCCCAGCTTCACTTCCTAGCTCCTGCAAGTCAGAGTCCCGGTGCTAACTACCGGTTGAAAGTCACGTAGTTTCGCGTCGTGTAATTGAATCCTCCGTCTGTGGCAAAGGGGATTGTGTCACCGTGGACGACAGTCCTTTGATAGATGGAGAGGAAGGAGGGGTAGCCGAATGTTGAGTCAATGGTTACATCCACATGGTACATCGAGGTGTCCCATTTTGTGATCTCATCAAACAGGCCGTGGATTGTTCTGTATGGCTGCCATTGTTCAGACGTGAGGTGATTCCCATTCGATATGTTTGTTGCATCCGCAATCGTGTCGGCTTTCACATGGAGTCGGACCCATTGTCCTCCCTGGGAACAGAAACAGTTCATTTGCTGCTCAATACTGTAATCATATGTGTCGGCATCAGTCATGAATCGATCACACCCACTCAAGAAAATTATCGCTGCTGCCAAGTGAAATGCACAACCTCTGGTCTTCATTTTCCGGGTATTGTTCATGTCTTCACCGACTGTTTCTCTTTACTGTCATTCAAACTCAGGCGGCCGAAGGCCGGCATTGCCGTCACTTGATTTCAAAAATTCTATTCTCAATGCTTCGCGAACCTTCTGTGACAATCTCCCTTGTGTTGATTGAGTAGAGAATCCAGCCCGAAGGGCAGTGAATCATCGATGCCAGTCTATCCTCAATGGTGATGGGTGGGATGTCTTTCATCTCAGGAAGATCCAAATCCGCGGCCAGGGCGGCCTGTCTGACAAACTCGTATGATGCCACAGTTGCTTGTTCAGAATCCACCTCCTGCCAAAGGCGCAGGATACAACTGTGATCTTCTGAGTCAATTTCATCGAGCACAACAGTCACCTCCGCATCGAAGGGTTCACCTCCGAAGATATTTGGGGCTCTTGCGGTTGCTGAATAGACCTCATCCAGTTTGTACCTGGCTCCATGAAAGCTGTAATACTGCAGTATCTCCTTGCAGGCAACTGACTGAATCGCCTCCCTTGAAGAAAACATTGTCATCATTTGAGTCACCACTTGATCAACCATTGAAGAGTCACTCAGATCTTTCCTGATGAGATCGATTCCTTTTCTCATGAAATCCCTTACCTCTTCCCAATTAACCACCTCAACAAATGCTCCCATTTCGTCAGTCATGATCAATATCTTAAGATTCTCCGAAAGCAAAGCAAGTTTACTGACAAGCACATTGTCAGTTTGAACACTGGAGTTCTTATACAACCACTCAACTGTGTACGATGTAGTCGTTGAATCCCTGACTGTGATATCGACTTCTTGTGTGACTATCTCGCTGGACGTTGTGTCGTCACCCTTGATCCTGTATTTCTCTAGGCTTACGACATATGATTGTGTTTCACCATTGTTCCAATAGCCGATAACCTGAACCGTTGAGTCTTCAAAGTTTATCTGCGCGATCGCATTTACTCGCAACAGAAGGGTAACGATGGAGATCGCGACAAGTCTCATTCCTGGGCCTGGTAGTAGTTTTGTGATGTGCATTTCGGACATCCACTCCCTATTAGGGAGTTTAGGTTCCTCTTAGCCATGGATTCCCGGTGGGAAAACACCAGAAAATACTCGGCCTTCGAATGATAGTCAACCCTCGCCGCGCGGGGCGCACGACCCTCTCTTGTATTCTCCCCTCAAAGAGGGGAGAACGTTGTTCTGGGGTTCATGGTTCGGGGTCTTGGCAGTGTCTCAGTTTGATTTGTTTTTCATACAACTCTCCCCCAGCTATCGAGACTCAGGTTCCCCCTCCCTTTGTAAGGGAGGGGGAAATGGTTTGATCCTTGCTAGGGGGTGAGTTCATGGAAATTCAAACTGAGACACTACCGGGCGTCTTGGTTTGGTTGCTTTTAAGCCCCATATTCAGTATGTTTATGCCCACAAAGACCTTAGAAAGCGCTGAGAAAGGACCCTACCAGATCATGAAAGCTGGAATTCACCCGGAATACAAGAAAGCAACCGTTACCTGCATCTGCGGAAGTGTGTTTGAAACCAGGTCTACAATTGGGGACCTGAAATTGGAAATCTGTTCTAATTGCCACCCGTTCTTCACCGGACGCCAGAAACTGGTTGATACCGCCGGACGGGTTGAGCGGTATCAAAAAAGGTATTCTGCAAAGTCCTCCCCGGCGACATCGAGCTAGTCAGGGCCGGAAACCAGCTCTTGTCCGGCGTTTTCTGACGACTCCACTTTCTAAGCGGTTCATCCATAGGCTTCTTGCTGTCACCAGGTTGGTCAATCCAACCATGAGCGCCGCATGCACATTGGTATTTTTGAAGACGAATCCTCCCGGAATTTTCTTCCGCTGACGTATCTCAGGCCGGTGTTTGACCTCCGTTGTGGAGCTCTGACACTTCGCGAGAAAATCCTCGCACACCTCCCGGCTGATTCCATTACTCTCTTTGTTCGTCCGCTTCTTTTCGACCTGGCTCGCGAGGAAAATCCTTCCATTTCCTTTTCAATCGACACTGGCAGGATTCCGGAATATCTTCTTGTCAACGGCCGCTCGATCATGACCAGAGCCGGCGCGCGGACGATTATGAAGACGAAGGGTGAGGCCATCTTCATTTCAGGCAAGACCGTGGTTGCAGCCCGTCTGGCGGCGCAGAACCTTGACAAGCTTGCGGGGGAGATCGGGTCAGGCCTGTCGTCTTTCAACGATACAGTCCCCCGTGTTGAGGTCGATATTCCTGTAGCCACCTATCCATGGGACCTTCTGTATTCCCTCGAAACAGAGATCATAAACGATATTGTCTTTCTGGCTGGAAGGAAGAAGAATTCGAAGAAGGGAAAGTCAGTTCACCGGAGCGCAGTGCTGATCGAACGGAAAAACATCTTTATCGGAAAAAAATCAGACATTGGCCCCACAGCTGTCCTTGATGCTTCAAATGGTCCGATCTACATCGGCCAGGGGGTAAAGATCCTGCCGCATACATTTATCGCCGGGCCTGCGACAATTGGAGACGGCAGCGTTGTGAAAGCGGGAGCGAGGATCTACGGACATACGGTAATAGGTCCGGTCTGCAAAGTGGCAGGTGAGATTGAGCACTCGATCTTTCAGTCCCATGCCAACAAGGCGCATGACGGTTACGTGGGACATTCGTTCATTGGTTCATGGGCGAATCTCGGCGCGGGAACAACCACGAGCAATCTGAAGAATACATATGGAAATGTGAAGGCGATCATCAATGGCGCGAGCGTTGACTCAGGCAGGATGTTTCTCGGCCTCACTGCGGGGGATCACGTGAAAACAGGGATCAACGCAACTCTCGACACCGGCACAGTCATTGGCACTTCGAGCAATATCTACGGCACCGGCCTTCTGCCGAAGAGCATCTCGCCATTTTCCTGGGGGAGCGGGACGAATCTCGGCATTTATGATTGCGAGCGGGCGATTGATGTTGCGGCGAGGGTCATGGCGCGCAGGTCCGTAACGTGCACCGATACTTACAAGAACCTCCTGAGGGAGGTATTCAGGATAACACAGCATGAACGATCAAGAAACACAGCTACGTCCTGAACCGGGCCGGAAACCCGAGCTGCGCCCACTCTATGCAGGCGCGCGCGGAACAGCCGTCAAAGTCCTTTGCAGAGTTGAACGCACGGATTCCTATCTCGACAAGCTTCTCGACAATGAATTGCGAACCGGAGAGCTCAACGACCTGGACAAGGGCCTTCTCACCGAACTTGTCCATGGAGTACTCCGCTGGCAAAACAAACTTGATTGGATTCTGAATGGGTTCTCGCATGGAAACTTCTCCAAGACGGAAGTCAATGTCAAAAACGCCCTGAGGGTTGCCCTCTACCAGATCCTTTTTCTTGATCGTATCCCCCACGCGGCAGCCGTGAATGAAAGCGTTGAGTTCGTGAAACGGATCAGGGGAGAGAAGCCGGCAGGTCTGGTCAACGCGGTCTTGAGGAATATCATCAGGAATATTCAGGGTATTCGCTACCCTGAGGAAGCTGAGGACCCGGTTCAGTATCTTGCAGTCGTGTCATCTCACCCGTATTGGATGGTGAAGAGATGGTATCACAGGTTCGGCAAGGAAGCGACGTGCCAGTTCCTCAGGGCAAACAACGAACGTCCTACTCTATCCCTTCGCATCAACCGGATGAAGGTTGATCCTGGCCAGTTTCTCTCCCGGCTCGAAGAACAGGGAATCCGATATACCGGATCAACGCACATTGCCTATTTTGTTAAAGTGCAATCCCTCACACGTATTGCTCAAATGGAGCTCTTCAAGAGCGGATGCTTCACTATCCAGGATGAGAGTGCGGCATTGCCCTGTTTGCTTCTGGACCCGAAACCCGGCGAACGGATTGTCGACCTTTGCGCAGCGCCCGGAGGGAAGGCGACGCATCTGGCAGAGTTGATGCAGAACCAGGGAGACGTGCTTGCTGTTGACAAGTATGAGACGAAGCTTGGCCTCATGAAGGGCGCGTGTGAGCGCCTCGGTCTCGGTATCATCAGGCTCCTCGTCTCTGATGCTGCTACGCTGAAACACGAGCCTGTCGACCGGGTGCTGCTCGATGCGCCATGCTCGGGACTGGGAGTGATTATGAAGAAACCTGACATTAAGTGGAAAAAAGACATCACGGATATACTTAAACTGGCGGCTCATCAGAAGGAACTCATTGCCAACGCCTCAACGATGGTCAAGCCGGGAGGTGTCCTGGCGATCTGCGACGATTTCAGGCGGCCGACCGATGACCCTGCCGCCTCGCGCGCGATCGAGCGATTCCGTGACGGCTGGCACATCAACGCGCTGCTGCCCTCGGACGAGATCTACATCATCGCGGGCGGCGTCGGCACCGGCG
>DAIPLH010000520.1:0-1821 GCA_036769325.1 Bacteroidota bacterium | reverse complement strand
GGAAACTCGAAGCCGATATCATAAAAGAGAAAGGAACTTACATCGGGTTCTTTCCTCCTCTTGCTCAGAAAGAAGTTGCCGAATCGTTTCTCAGGCGGAACATCACTTCCTTCTCGATGGAATACATCCCACGCATTACCCGTGCGCAGAGCATGGATGCCCTCAGCTCAATGGCAACCGTCGCGGGGTACAAGGCAGTCCTGCTTGCCACAGCACATCTCGGCAAGATGTTCCCCCTGCTTATGACCGCAGCGGGAACCGTTCCTCCTGCGAATGTCATGATACTCGGGGCAGGAGTTGCCGGACTTCAGGCCATTGCGACAGCAAAGCGCCTCGGGGCGAAGGTCGAAGCGTTTGACGTGCGCGCTGCGGTGAAGGAACAGGTGAAGAGCCTCGGAGCTACGTTTATCGAAGTCGACTACCAGGAAAAAGCCGAGGCAGCCGGCGGCTACGCAGGGGAACAATCGGCCGAGTTTATTCGCAAGCAGCAGGAAGCCCTCAGCGCACGAATGCAAAAGACCCATGTGGTGATTTCCACCGCGCAGGTTTTTGGCAAACGCGCACCGGTGATTCTCACAGGCGCAATGGTCCAACTCATGCATCCCGGTTCGGTGATCGTGGACCTTGCAGCCGAGCAGGGAGGAAACTGCGAGCTGACGGAGGCGGGAAAGACTGTTGTGAAGCACGGCGTGACAATCGTTGGCGCCGTGAACCTTCCTGCGTCAATCCCAACTGATGCCAGCATGTTGTACGCGAAGAATGTTCTGAGCCTCTTCAAGCACCTCTATCCAACGCCGGATGCAGTTCCTGACTTCGAGGATGAAATCACCAAAGGTGCCTGCATCACCCGTGGCGGCCAGATTGTTCATGAAATGGTCCTGAAGGGGATGAAGTAACCCTTCTTCCACTCAACAATTTCATCGTCTCATTGAATCTCATATCCTGGTTCTCCGTAGTACCTGATTGCTGAAAAATACCCTACTCTTATTCCGTTTCTTTCCCGAAAGGCTTCCTGTATGACCAAATTCACTGCATTCCTTGTTGTTTTCGCCGGGTTTGTATCATCCTCGCGTGGCGCAGATGATGCACGGCTTCTGAGATTTCCTGCGATCCACGGTGACCAGATTGTCTTTTCCTATGCCGGCGATCTCTATACGGTGCCTTCATCGGGCGGGGTTGGCCGAAAGTTGACAAACGACACAGGGTATGAGATGTTTGCCCGCTTCTCGCCAGACGGAAAGTCACTTGCCTTTACCGGTCAGTATGATGGCAACACGGAAATCTATCTGATGCCCTCCGAAGGCGGCGTACCTACACGACTCACATACACCGCAACACTCGGGAGGGATGATGTTTCGGACCGCATGGGACCGAACAACATTGTCATGGCCTGGAGAGACAGCTCCACGATCGTGTTCCGGTCGCGCATGAATGAACCAAACGATTTCATCGGTCAGCTCTATTCTGTGTCAAGCAAGGGAGGACTCCCCGAACAGCTCCCGCTGCCGCGCGGAGGATTCTGCAGCTTCTCATCAGACGGGAAGAAGATGGTCTACAACAGGGTCTTCAGAGAGTTCAGGACATGGAAGAGGTACCGCGGCGGAATGGCGGACGATGTCTGGGTCTATGACTTTGCTACGAAGGGACTCACCAACGTAACCAACAATCCGGGACAGGATATCATCCCGATGTGGTCAGGCGACAGGATCTACTTTGCATCCGACCGCGACCAGCGCATGAATCTGTTCGTGCATGACCTCAAGACAAAGGAAACGCGAAAGATTCATGCGCTGGTCGCGGTCGGATGCAAAGTAGATCCTG
>DAIPLH010000004.1:18507-23264 GCA_036769325.1 Bacteroidota bacterium | reverse complement strand
CGCGTTCGACGAACACTACCGGAACACCCACACACCGCTTGTCAAAAAGTACCCCGGTCTTCGCAAGCTGGAGATCACAAGGATTACCGGCGCTCCCATCGGTGACACGAAGTTCCACCTGATGGCAGAAATGTATTTTGACAGCAAGGAAACGATGAACGCGGCCATGGCTTCTCAGGAAGGAAAAGCTGTTGCCCGGGATCTCATGAGCTTTGCTGCCGATGTGGTTACCGTTTTTCATGGTGAGACGGAGGAATGACAGGGACCTATTCGGGCCGGACTCCGGATTCGTTCGGGTTCAAGAATATCCTCTATTCAAAAGGGGATTGGAAGGCCACCATCACCCTGAACCGGCCAGGGGTCTACAATTGCCTCAACCTGGCCACCCTTCGGGAGCTTGGGACTGCGTTCGAGGATGCCGCATGGGATGACAGGGTTGCTGTTCTGATTGTTACGGGAGCCGGCGACAAGGCCTTCTGCACAGGGGCTGACATGAAGGAGTGGAAAGAGGAGTTTCTGGTTCATCCGGAGAATTTCTACAAGTGGATGGGAGTCTTCATTGAAACCTTCGAGCGGCTCAGGAACATCGGCAAACCGTCGATAGCGAGGCTGAACGGCATGGTCGTTGGCGGTGGAAATGAATTGCAGATGTCGTGCGACCTCGCTGTTGCAGCCGACGACATCTTCATAAGCCATGCAGGGACTTCCCGCGGCAGCGTCGCTGCAGCAGGGGCAACACAATGGCTCCCGCTAATTGTCGGAGACCGGAGAGCGCGCGAAATCCTCCTTCTGAACGAACACATTCCCATCGGAAAGGCGTTCGAGTGGGGTCTGGTCAACCAGGTCGTCCCCCGGAGTGAGCTCGATTCTGCTGTCAATATCATGGCCGAGAAGCTGGTCAACAAACTACCCGAGTGCACCCGCTACACGAAGCAGCAACTCAACTTCTGGCGTGATTTCTCCTGGTCACTCACGATTGGTAACGTGCGTGACTGGCTCACCGTCCATACCTCCGCTGAGGAAATCCAGGAAGGAATCAATGCATTCAACGAAAAGCGGGAGATCGACTACAAAGGGATCCGGGAAAGAACTGCTGCACGGACAGGAAAATAGTGAACACAGAAAGGAATGAAAACCACAGATCCGCTAAGATTCAGGAATTTGTGTCGACCTTTTTTTTCTGTGTCATCTGTGTTCTCCTGACGAGTTGCGCCCCCTCGCTCCAGACAAGCCCCTGGGTGCGGCTTGGAGTACCTGATGGTCAGAATACCTCCGCTCTGACCGTGGACCTCCGCAACCTATCGACCGCCTATTGCGGATCCTTGACCGGCGAATTCTTCATCTCAACAAACCACGGCAAGCTCTGGACAAAGTCAGGAACGATCCCTGGCGACCCGCCCATCCATTCGCTCCTTCAATATCCTGATGACGCCAATCGGCTGTACGCTGCGACAGAACTTGGCCTCTTCGAAACGCGCGATGCAGGAAAGTCCTGGCAGAGTATTGTGGTCGTCCCTGACAGAACTCCCCAACCGTCATGCTTGTCAATTGCCCTTGATCCTTGGCAACCGACAGTAGTTTTTGCCGGCCTCAAAGGACATGGATTGTCAAAGTCGACCGACGGAGGAACGACCTGGGCAGGCCGTAACGGCAATCCTGAGTCAAGCAAGATTTCAACCGGTACGGTCGAAGAGATTTTCATTCACCCTTCTCAACCCGATCTGCTGTATGCAAATCTTTCGACCATCGGTGCCTTCAGATCAACGAATGGCGGAGAATCGTGGGTGAATCTGACGGGGAGATTTAGCGCAAGCGGTACTGTTGTCAAGCATCTCATCGTCAGTCCTGAAAATCCTGAATTGCTCTGCATTGGAACGGGTGGAGGAGACATCTACCGCTCAGAGAACGGAGGTGAAACCTGGGAACTTTCTCTTCAGGGGACGGGCTACTCACCCGTGGTGAGCTTTGCCAGGGAACAGAAAAGTCCGGATATCCTTTACGCGTCGACAGCATCGGGCGTTCTGCAGTCTGACAACTTTGGAGGGACATGGACAGCGGCAGGGAAGGCATTCCCCCGCATCCCGGCCTTTTTGGTTACCGCGCCCGATTCAACCGGATCGACATTCTATCTTTATGGATCAGGGACCGGCATTCGCTATGTGGGCAATCATGGCTCAACGTGGTCAAGAGCCGATAGCGGTCTTGCCAGCTCATTAACGTTTTCAACAGTGGTCACCTCGCACGCCGGAGATGCTGTCTACGGCACCTCCGGCAGTTCCATCTTCCGGCACGACAAATCCGGCTGGGTTTCAGTCTCTGATGGCCTACCCGGAAGCAAAGTGAGTCACATTACCGTTTACGGTGTGACGGATTCCCTCCTGTACGCCTCGACATCAAGCGGCCCTTACTTCTCTGAAAATGCAGGGATGGAATGGCGACCGTTAGGAAAAAGCATGGGGGGGACAGCATTTCATTTCATTGCCGCCCATCCAACAATAACCAACAGGCTGCTGGGAATGACCTCAAGCGGCATGATGGTTTCCACCGACAAAGGAGTCAGTTGGAACCGTGCAAAGCCTCCTCTGCGTGATCATGAGATCATGTCGATGACATTTCATCCTGCGAATGCAGGAATCATCGGTGCCGGGACGGCTAACTCGGGCGCCCTGGTTTCTTCCGATGGTGGAATCAATTGGGATGAGTCGAAATACGGACTCGAGGGAAATGAGATTCTCTCCATAACGTTCGCACGAGAAGGCCAAACAACATACTACGCGTGGGGGAGCGACGGAAAGGGATATCAGTCAAGCAACAGAGGAATCGAATGGGCGATGGTTCCTCAATCATGGTTGCCTGCCCAACATTTCGCAATTGCCCGTGATGACGCCGCGCCCTCAAGCGTCATTGCTTTCGTGAACCAGAAGGATCTCTACTATTCGGATTCAGGAGGGATGGAATGGGTGAAGCTTCCGACTGGCCCTCCCCCCTTTCCGATGACCACCCTTTCCTGGAACGAGAGGAGCAGGATGCTTTTTGCAGGCTCGCCCGGGGAAGGGCTCTTCAGGCTATCGTTGAAGAAAGAAATTGATAAAGCCCTCAAGAAGTGAAACAACACGCGCGCTTCTTGCAGCCTTCTTCCTTGTAATGTTGGAGACGTCGGTGTGCACGGGCCAGGATCAGGGGCGTCGTGACACCGATTTCAAAATCACCCTTCTGACGCGCAAAGAATTCCCACCCGGCTATGATGCGAACCTTGAATCAACCGCCATCTATCCCTGTACCGGTTATAACATCCGCACCGGCATCTCCTGGAATCGCGACACGCTGAATATCGACATCGGCGGCTTCCGTACTCCATCACCCTGCATTTCTCTTCCCGCACCGGCAACCGGATCAGTTTACCTCGGCAATATTGGATCGGGAGCCTACATCCTGAGGATCCGCTATCGCGACGATGAAGACCTCCATCGTCTCACTCTTAAGGGCGGCAGTGGAAAGTTCAAATCCATCCGAAGCGTATTTACGAGCCTCAGATGGAAATGAAGAAATTGATGAGCAGGGTCGGCTGGGTGCAGTACGTCACAGGAACATTGTTTCTTGTTACCCTTACAGCGATCGCGTCTTCAGACAGGGGAGGTATCTTTCTTCCGGGAACTCAGCCCGGTGTGGTGGAAACGCTGGACGCCCCCGTTCAGTGTATTGCCTGTCATGACGGTGAAAACTCCGGCTTTCCGGTAACGATTGGAAGCGACTGGAGGGGAAGCATGATGGGACACTCGGCCCGTGATCCTGTGTTCTATGCCGCAGTTGCAATCGCCAACAAATACCGCGATGGGTCGGGCGAGTTTTGCATCCGTTGCCACTCGCCAGGCGGCTGGCTGGAGGGTCGTTCTGATCCTCCGACTGGTCAGGGTCTGATGGGAGCCGACCTCGAAGGGGTTCAGTGCGATGCATGCCACCGGTTGAAGGATTCCGCGATTCCGGATACGACCGCGGATCCGGCTGTTCCCGGCTATGGAAATGGTATGATGGTCATGCAGGTGCCTCTGTATCCAAAACGCGGCCCATTCGCTGACGCGTTTCAGTTCCATGACACACTTCAGGATACGTTCCAGGTCTCATCCGATTATTGCGGGACATGCCACAATGTGAGCAATCCATTTTACGCCGACGACCCGGTAACTCAATCGCCTCACGAATACAGCCCGATCGAAAGGACCTACAGTGAGTGGCTCTTGAGTGCCTTCCCCACCCGGGGGGAAAACGGGACATGCCAGTCATGCCACATGGCCCGTGAGCCGGGCTACGGCTGCATTGTGCCAGGCGCCCCGTTTCGGCAGAATATCCCGCGTCATGATCTGACCGGAGGCAACACGTTTGTGCCAGATATCCTTTTCGACTTTTGGGGAAGTGATGTCGACACCGTAGCTCTTCGCAGGGGCAAGGAACGGGCAACTGCAACACTAAGGAATGCCGCGTCGCTCGAAGTGGAGACGTCCATCGCCGGAGATACCGTTTCCGTTGATATTCGGGTGACCAATCTGACCGGCCACAAGCTCCCCACCGGCTATCCTGAGGGAAGAAGGATGTGGCTCAACGTCATCGGAAGAGATGCTGCGGGAGATACGCTCTTCGAATCGGGGAGGTACGACTTCGCAACCGGCGACCTCGTCCTGGACGAGCAGGCAAAGGTCTATGAAGCACAAGCCGGGCTGACCGAAGCAACCGCCGCGATGTTTGGACTCGATCCCGGACCG
>DAIPLH010000004.1:0-18497 GCA_036769325.1 Bacteroidota bacterium | reverse complement strand
CGTCGTTCCATTTCGTGCTGAACGATACGTTTTACCTCGATAACCGGATTCCACCGGAAGGATTCTCGAACGCTGCCTTCGCTACTCATCATGCCGAGCCGGTCGGATACAATTACCGGGACGGTGAATTCTGGGATATCACGCACTTTGACTTACCCTCACAGATCACAACAGTAGCAGTCATTCTCTATTACCAGACCGCCAGCAAGGAATACATTACATTCCTCCGCGACGAGAACATCGGCAATACATACGATTGGAATTCGTGGGGCGATAGTCTGTACTCAGCATGGGAACGCCGCGGAAAATCGAGGCCGGTTGTTATGGACAGCATTACCGTCTCTGTTCAGCCCACATGGGTGGCCCAAGAGGAACTGCCTTTTCAGATCTCGCTTGAGCAGAACTACCCGAACCCGTTTAACGGGGAGACGGATATCCGATTTGAGATTACAGATTTCGGATTGGTGAGGCTGCGTGTTTATGACCTCGCCGGGCGCGAGGTCATGACGCTTGTCGATGGCTCCCTTCCTGCAGGGAGGCACAACAGAAGGATCGATGCATCACGGCTGGCCAGTGGTGTGTATTTGATCCGGTTGGAAGCGGGCAATCAGGTCCTGGTAAGGAAGATGGTGTTGATACGGTAGGTATGACCTCACGCCGACAGGTGTAGGGGTAGAGCTACATCACCCCAGCCCCTCTCCTGGCAGGAATTAATCAATCTTTCTTCGCGTTCTTTGCGAACGGCTTCGCGTCTTTGCGTTTAGATTCTCTGTGTTTTTTAACCGCAAAGACGCAAAGGATTCGCAAAGGGCGCAAAGAAAGAAGGACCTTCCCGAGATGTGTTATCAAGCAGTAAACCCCCTTCTCCTTCAAGGAGAAGGGTTGGGGATGAGGTAGATCTAACCTCCAATCCATGCCAACATCCATTCACAAATACGATCCATCGTACAAACAATCCTTCATCGAGCTCAACACCGCGTGGCTCAATGAATTCTTTGAGGTTGAAGAACATGATCGCCAGGTGTTTAGAAATATTGAAGACACGATCATCAAACCCGGAGGAGAGATTTTCTTTTGCCTCCTGGACAATGAAGTTGTTGGAACTGTTGCCATGCAGAAGGTGACAGACGGAATATTCGAGCTTGCGAAGATGGCTGTCGCGAAACCATTTCGCGGACGCGGATTTTCCAACGCCCTGATGTCTGCGTGCATCAATTTTGCAAGGGAAAGAAGTGCAACCAGGATCGTCCTTCTCTCAAACACGAGGATGGTGCCTGCGATCGCACTCTACCGAAAGTTCGGCTTCGTGGAAGTCCCATTGGGTGAGACCGACTACGCCAGAGCGGACATCCGGATGGAGCTCTCCCTGGTCGAGAGTCCATAGGCAACGGGAGGGTTGGGAACCTCGCCGTGCTGAATGTCCTGGTGAAACGACAGGCTGACCTTATACTGAACACACCGGTATTGACAAAGCGGTGGAATTTTTGAAGAATAACATGTCTCCAAAAACCACCTCGTAGAGACTAACCAGAAGATCTAACGAACATCCCACGGCAGGATTTCACCCTTCCGGAATTCAATTGGAGCAAACATGTCTCACCTCATTGTTTCTGTTGAACAAAACGTCGCCACGGTGCAGATCAACAGGCCCGATGTCCTCAATGCATTGAATATGGCCCTGATGGTCGAGCTTGTCGACACCCTCGAGGCACTCGACAGGGACATGAACGTCGGTTGCATCGTTGTCACCGGCAATGAAAAAGCCTTTGCAGCAGGGGCCGATATCAACGAAATGATCGACGTAACGGCGATGGAAATGCTGTATCGTGACCAGTTCGCACGTTGGGACCGCATGCGGAAGATCAAGAAACCGATGATCGCCGCAGTCAGCGGCTTTGCGCTCGGGGGCGGTTGTGAGTTAGCCATGATCTGTGACATGATCATTGCTTCGGAAACGGCAAAGTTTGGTCAACCGGAGATCAACATCGGTGTCATGCCTGGTGCAGGTGGAACTCAGCGCCTCACAAGGGCAGTCGGCAAGGCAATAGCAATGGAGATGGTGCTTACCGGTAGAATGATCACCGCAGATGAAGCGTTCCGGGTCGGACTGATCAACAAAGTCGTCGCAGTCGAGTTCTACCTGAAGGAGGCCATCGCCTGGGGAAAGGAAATCGCATCGAAACCCCCGGTTGCGGTCCGGCTTATCAAAGATGCAATCCTGAAATCGTTCGATACGACGATCGAAGGCGGCCTTGAGTTCGAACGCAAGAACTTCTATCTTCTTTTTGCTTCCGAGGACCAGAAAGAAGGAATGAAGGCATTTGCAGAGAAAAAGAAAGCAGTGTGGAAGGGAAAATGAAAAAAGTCTGTAGTCTGCAGTCGGTGGTCTGATCCCAAATCTCACACCCCACATCTCTCCTGCCAGACTACCAGAACCTGCTTTACGACATTCGCGACGGTGTCCTTACAATCACCATGAACCGTCCTGAGGTTTTCAATGCTTTCAATGAGTTGATGAAGAGCGAGATGAACGATGCGTTCAAACAGGCAGAGAAGGACGGGTCAGTTCGATGCATTATCGTACGCGGCGCCGGTGACAGGGCGTTCTGCTCCGGTCAGGACTTGAAGGAGCACCGGGGGTCTGACCGTTCGCTCAGGGAATCTCTCGAAAAATCCTACAACCCGTTGATCCGGAAAATTAGATCGATTGAGAAGCCGGTTATCGGGATGATCAACGGTGTGGCAGCAGGTGCGGGACTCAGCGTTGCTCTTGCCTGTGACATGCGGATCATGTCAGCAAAAGCAAAACTGATCCAGGTCTTCATCCGCATCGGACTCATCCCGGATTCAGGGTCACACTGGTTCCTCCCGCAACTTGCCGGAATGTCCAGGGCGTTTGAGTATGCAACAACCGGAAGGGATATCCCTGCAGAGGAAGCAGAACGTGTCGGTCTCGTAAATAGAGTGGTTGCACCGGAAGAACTTGAGAAGACAACGTCTGCTCTGGCAGCGGAATTCGCCAAGGCACCCACGAAAGCCATCGGCCTGATCAAACGGACATTGAACAAAGCGGTTAGCTCCGACCTTGATTCGATCCTGGACTACGAGGCTGTCATGCAGCAGATCGCCTCTGAAACAGAGGACCACAAGGAAGGCATTACAGCCTTTCTGGAAAAACGACCAGCGCAGTTCAAGGGGAAATGAGGGACACGTGACACATCGAAAGCGCTGGACAATGAACTTCAGACTTCCCCCAAAGGGGGTCCTTTGGACTGACCAACGACTGATCTCCCTTGGCGACCAATAAAACCATAGGAGTAATCGGCGCGGGGACCATGGGGCGCGGGATTGCGCAGGTTGCCGCACAAGTCGGTCTTGACGTACTTCTGTATGACGTCTCCGGTCCCGCACTCAAAGTATCCCTCGCACAAATAAAAGAGAGCTTCAGAAAAGGGGTTGAAAAGGGAAGAACGACAGCCGCAGAGGCGACGCAGGCGCTCTCATCAATTCATCCGCGTAAGAACCTCTCTGATTTTGGCGATGCTGATTTCGTCATCGAAGCAGCTGTCGAAGTGATGGAGGTGAAGAAAGAACTCTTCCGGAAACTTGACACAGTCGTCGGCCCGCAAACAATTCTCGCAACAAACACATCCTCCCTCTCCATCAGCGCAATCGCATCCCTCACAAAAACTCCCGAGACGGTCGTCGGAATGCACTTCTTTAATCCAGCACCCCTGATGCGTCTGGTTGAAGTAGTCAAAGGACAGCAAACCTCGGCAGAAACCGTGAAGAGAACATGCGAACTGGCCGGATTGATGAAGAAGACTCCGGTTGTTTGCTCGGATACGCCCGGCTTCATCGTCAACCGAGTTGCACGACCTTTTTATGGCGAGGCCCTGCGGTTGCTCGGCGAGGGAGTTGCCACGGTTGAAGAAATTGATCGGATTGTTAAGCTCGCCGGAGGGTTCCGTATGGGACCGTTCGAGCTGATGGATCTTATTGGTATTGATGTGAACTACGCCGTAACAAAATCAGTGTACGAACAGTTTTTCCAGGAACCACGTTTTCGCCCTCATGCAATTCAACGCCAGATGGTCGAGTCAGGATTCCTGGGACGAAAAACGGGTAAGGGATTCTACACGTACGATCGGGATGAGCACTAAGAAAAAAATCTATATCGTTGGGGAGTCTCCTCTTGTGGAGGAATATGCATCCCTTTGTCACAACAAGGGCTTCATTCCAAGCGTCCGTCTGAATCCGGAACATACAGCAGCAAAGTTGCCAAAAGGGATTGCAAGAGCTTCGAAGCCCGCGCGTGACACGTATCTTGCACTTGAGCTGACAAACACCGACCTCGAATCAAAGCGGACGAACCTTGTCCAGCTTGAGAAGGTTCTGACCCGGGGAACATCGATTTTGAGCTCTTCCGTCGCTGTGTCGGTTTCGGAGCAAGCATCATGGATCTCACATCCTGAGTTGTTAGTCGGTATCGGCGCCCTTCCATCCCTTCTGCAGAATGAACTTATTGAATTTGCTGAGTCATCAGCAACGGGGAGGGCAGCAAGAGAAGAGGCGGAGCGGTTTTCAACCAACCTGGGGAAGAAGAGTGCATTTGTGGCAGACAGCGTAGGACTCGTTCTCCCCCGGATCCTTTCAATGCTGACCAATGAGGCATGTTTCGCAATTGCCGAAAAAGTTGCCTCGGGAAGCGATATCGACACTGCAATGAAGCTCGGGACAAACTATCCTCTGGGACCGGTTGAATGGGCTGAAAAAATAGGCGCCAGGCAAATCCATGCTGTCGTTTCTGCCCTGTATCACTTCTTTCAGGAAGACCGGTATCGGCCCTCACCGCTTCTCCTCCTCGCTGCGCGGCAGAACACATTCATGCGTCTTGGGTCCTGAGGGGCTTGATTTTCGCTTCATTTTCTGAGTATATTTAAGGACTCCTGAATAACGTATCACAAACCAATAGTGGTGGTTGAGATGAAGAAGATTTTGTTTGTTCTCGTCCTTATGGTCATGGTTCTTGGCCGAATGCAAGCACAGCCGAAGCTGGCTGTTGTCGGGGGGACCAAATTCGACCTGGATACCCTCATGGCCGGGGCGACGGCCGATCACAAATTGATCCTGAAGAATACCGGGAACAAACTTCTGGAAATCGAGAAAGTGGAAGTCTCCTGCGGGTGCACAGGGACCATTGTCTCAAGCAACAAGGTGAAGCCGGGAGAAACGGGAGAGGTGCTTGTTACCTTTAACTCCAAAAACTTTTCGGGAAAAGTCCACAAATCAGTGACCGTCGTTTCCAACGATCCGGCGAACAAGAGCCAGAAGATTGATTTCACGGCATTCGTCATTCAGGAATTGGCTGTGAGTGAGACACGATTTGTTTTCAAAGAGGTGACTGTCGGGGAACGACAGACCCAAAAGGTTACCCTGACCAACAACAGCAAGGCCCGAGTTGACCTCAAGGGGTATCAGACAAGTCTGGCAGGACTTACTTTGAAGCATCCCTCTTCCGTAAAACCCGGGGAGAGCGTCGAGCTGGTTGCAGAATTCACACCTGCAGAAGCGAGCAGGTCTCTGAGCAGCAACGTTTCGCTTCAGACAAGCAATCCGAACAAGCCGGAAATCGTTTTCTATGTTTTCGGAAGCGTAAAGGAATGGAAATTCGAATAACTGAATCCTCACGTTGCGGTCAAAGTCGGACTCAATGGTCCGACTTTTTTGTTTCCGAACGGACGGATGAGCCCCATTCGTTTGACGGACATGCCGCTGCATCTCATTCCATATTCGGAGAACCATGAGATCAGGAAACGCAGTGATCGTACAGGCTTTGAGAACCCCGGTTGGAAAATACGGCGGAGTGTTGCGCGATGTGCGGCCGGACGACCTCGGAGCAATGGTCATCAGCCAGCTCGTTCAGCGCGCCGGCATCAACCCTGAATCCATTGATGACGTCATGTGGGGATGCGCAAATCAGGCCGGTGAGGACAATCGCAATGTCGGACGAATGAGCGCCCTCCTTGCCGGGCTGCCTTACTCTGTCCCGGGAACCACGATCAATCGGTTGTGCGGCTCCAGCCTCGACGCCATCATTCAGGCCGCCCGGGCAATCTGGTCTGACGACGCGTCGACCGTCATCGCCGGAGGGGTTGAAAGCATGAGTCGCGCTCCATACTCGGTCCCGAAGAACCTCGCCGGTTCCTTCGGCAATGTGACAGCATTTGACACCGCACTGGGCTGGCGTTACCCAAACCCGGCGATGGAGAAGATGTTCCCCCTGGAGAGCATGGGTGAGACAGCAGAAAACGTGGCGGAAAAGTACGGTATTTCGCGTGCCGATCAGGATCAGTTTGCTCTCGAGAGTCACAGGAAAGCAGTTGAGGCTCAACGGAAGGGACTCTTCGCAAGTGAATTGATTCCTGTGGAGACGGGAAACAGGAAAAAGGATGTCCGGACAATTGAAGCCGATGAGGGTCCGAGACCTGACACGACGTTAGAGAAACTCGCTCAGCTTCAACCGGTGTTCCGAAAGAATGGAACTGTCACGGCAGGAAATTCCTCATCGCTGAATGACGGCGCAGCAGCCGTTCTGATCATGGCGGAGGAAAAGGCCAGGGCAGCGAACCTGAAGCCCCTTGCTCGAATCGTGTCGACAGGTTTCGCCGGAGTCGATCCCCGGTACATGGGTATTGGTCCGGTACCTGCGACAAACCGCGCGTTGCAAAAAGGGGGATTGACGATCGATGATATCGGAGTGGTTGAACTCAACGAAGCCTTTGCTGCTCAGGCCCTCGCAGTTGTGCGGGATCTCAAGGTCTCCCCTTCGATTCTGAACAGGAATGGTGGAGCAATCGCTATTGGCCATCCTCTCGGATGCAGCGGTGCGCGCATCATGACGACGCTGGTCCATGAGATGCAACGCTCCGGTGCACGGTATGGGCTTGCGACAATGTGCATCGGGGTCGGTCAGGGAGCAGCCGTTGTCGTTGAGGCTCTGTCTACGCAATAGGTCATAACAATTTGCTGGAAGGGACCGTAGAGCGTCTGACTGATGTACGAATACATTCTGATTGTTGTGATTGTATCGTGGCAAGTGACGCGAACGGTGAAGGAAGGGAAAATTGAAAACGACGCCTGTTTGTCTCGCAGCAGCTTTCTCAGCAATGACTCTGCTCGCCTGCCGTGAAGAAATCCCGACTTCGGCCGGAACAACCCCTCCTGATCAATCCGTTGTTTTTCTGAACAGCTCATTTGAGCTGGGAGGCGGCTCTACACTGTTGGGCTGGACCCCGAGCAACACCAACCTCACAACATTCACAATCGACACCCCTCCGGAAGGAGGCATGTGGGCGATCTCTATGAACTCGTCCCCTGGCCCGGCAGCGCACATCCAGGCACTGTTTCCAACAAATGCTGGAACATCAGTGTACAAGGTGTCCGTCTGGGCAAAATACCTGAGAACCCAGGGAACAATATCAATCAACAAGAAGGATCAGGCCAATACAACAATACGCGCCTCAATGAACGTCCAGGACACAGTCTGGAATTCGTATGTCCTTTTCGATACGCTTTCCACCATTTCCGGAGACAGTATCGGAGTAAGACTCTCCGGTGGAATTACAGAAATTACAACCGGGATTGTCATTTTTGATCTTTGTCTCTTCGAGCGACTCTAGCCTCTCCCATCGGTAGTCCGCAATCTCTCTCCGTTGTCAACCTTTCGTTCGCTTGCGCCGTCTAATCAGATACTGAGCGCTTGTAACAAAAATTTCGGTCGCTCGTTGAACGATCAGATCGTTTGAGCCATCAATCCGGAGGGTGATATCATGAGAGCGTCGAGAATGATGTGGGCAGTCGCAATGTTGATCATGTCCCTCGTTGCAAGACCCGCTGTGTCGTCGGCTGAGATTGAGTGGAAAAGAACAGCTCCTCTCAGCGGCCGCATCCTCCAATCTCTTGCAATTGATGGAACCGGATCAATCTACGGAGCCACCTTCGATGGTGGGGTCAGTCGGTCTGACGACAACGGACAGACCTGGACCTCGCTGAACTCCAATCCCGAGAACCTCAATATCTTCGATGTCCTTGCAACCCGGCAAGGGTCCGTGCTGTGTGCAACGTTCGGAGGTGGTATTCTTCGCTCTCACGACTGGGGAACCTCGTGGGAGGCCGTGAATGAAGGTCTGACCAACAACGAGGTACTTGCCCTCGCAGAGACACCTGATGGAATAATTGTCGCGGGAACGGCCTATGCCGGGATTTTCATCTCACGCGATGGGGGCGGATCGTGGACCCACGCTGGCTTACAAGGTACCTTTGCTAAGGACATTACGATCGGGGCTGACGGTACAATATTCGTTGGATGCTCCGATGGGGGCGTGTTTCGATCACTCGATACAGGGTCGTCCTGGGCACGCGTGAACATCGGACTGACGAGCACGGATGTCTGGTCAGTGGCTTGCGATCCGGAAGGAATAGTTTACGTCGCCACAAACGGGGGTGGGATATTTCGGTCAGCGGACAATGGGAACACCTGGGAATCTGTAAACACCGGCATTCCAACACAGAACATTGGCGCACTCGTTGTGTTGGGGTCCGGCAGTGTTCTTGCCGGAACCACGGAGGGAGTCTTTCAGACCTTGAACGGCGGAGAGAGTTGGACCAGAGCCTGTTCAGGCCTCCCCCAGTGCTCCGTCAGAACATTTGCTCTCGGATCGGACGGTACAATCTATATGGGAACAGCAGGAGAAGGCGTTTTCAGAACTACCAAACCGGCTCTCTCGATGAAGTAGCCCCTTTCCACAACTCAAAGGGCGGAGAGTCCTCTGCCCTCCTCCCTCCTGTTTCACGCGTCAACCAATCTGTCTGCACCCGTGTCTAACCATCAGAAACCATCCATCCAGGACGAATTGATGACCGCTGCCGATGAGCAGCAGCTCCTTCTTCGCGCAAGGCAGGGCAGCCATCAGGCTTTCGGACAGCTTGTTGAACGCCATATGAAACGGGTCTACAACCTCGCGTTTCGCTTTGTCAACGACCACCACCTTGCCGAGGAGGTCGTCCAGGATACGTTCATGCGGGCATACAAATCCCTCGGGTCGTTCAGAGGCGATTCAGAATTCGGTACATGGCTTCACCGCATTGCAACGAATCTCTCCATCAATGCCTCGAGGAATGCAAGACACACCCGGCTCGTCGGACTCGAACGATTGGACTTCACTCCATCAAATGGGAATGGTTCCGCAGTTCATGAAGGTGATGTCATGAGGTCCGATCTTATCAACCGGGCTTTGACTGATCTTCCCTCACTCCAGCGTCAGGTGGTGATCCTTCGCCATATCGAGGGACATTCAACCCGTGAAGTAAGCAGGATCCTCGAATGTTCAGAGGGCACGGTGAAGACGCATCTGTTCAGGGGCTTGAAGAAGCTCAGGACACGGCTTGGTTTTCTGAAAGAGGAGATAGTATGATTCGCCACAGGAAGGTCCAGAAACTACTGTATGACTTTGAACGAAACGAGGTTGACGCCCGGACCAGGGAGCAGATCCGCTACCACGTTGACCGTTGCGAGCAATGTACTCTTGACCTTGAGGAATTCAGGGTTCTGATCAGGGCGACGTCGGTTGCAGCCGGACAGACCGACCGAACTGAAAACCATCCGGACTGGGACGCACTGCATGCCTCCATCATGCAACGCATACACCGCGAAGGTAAGCCGGCGGCGCGTCCATGGCTTCCGGCAGTTGAAGCGTTGTTCTCGTTCGTCCGATTTCGACCTGGCTATGCGATTGCAGCAGGACTTGCGGTCTTTGGAATCGCCATCATCCTGTTTCTCGCATCGCCGGTCTTCGATCGCGATCAGGTTGTTCCTCCCGATAAGGTCCAGAGACCATTCCAAAGGGCTGATGAGGAAAACCTGGGCCGCTATTTCAGAAAGTCGAGAGCGTTACTTGTGGGGCTCTCGAACCTCGACCCTCAGCCGGGCTCCCCTGTTGATCTCTCACTTGAGCAGGAACTGTCCCGACAACTCATTCTTGACGGACGGTCCCTGAGGGGACAGAGACTCGACCCCAGATCGTCGAAACTCATTGGAGACGTCGACAAGATCATGGAGAAGGTTTCATCAACACCCGCTGCAGCACCGCCACCCGAGATTCAGACCATCAGGAGGGACATCAGGGGACAAAACCTTCTGGTAAAGCTCCGCGTCGCGGAAACAAGCTGTTCTCCGAACCCGGTCATCAAGGTCAGGGGAAGCATATGAAATCATTCGAAGGTACACATCCGCAGACTAGAATGTCCTCTCTCCTCAGGATCACCATAACCTCATTTGGTACATTTCTGATAACCGCCTTTTGTGCTTCGGCAAACCTGCTGGCGCAAACCGCCACATCGTCGTCTCTCCTTTCCGGGACCAGGGCGCCTCATGCCTCTGCCACCCTCATGCACGAAGGCGACGATGATCCCGGCTACTCTCTGTACAAATCCGGTTACGGAATGGTTCTGAACGAACGATGGGATGAGGCCCGCTCACTCTTTCAGGAGCTGGAAGAAACATTTCCGGAGAGCGAATACTGTGACGATGCACTCTACTGGACGGGCTATAGTCAATTTCAAAGCAACCAACCAGACGCGGCGATGCAGGCATATACCCGGCTCATCCACGAATTTCCTGGAAGTCAGTACTATGATGACGCTATAGCAGACCTGACCGAGACACAAACGCGAATTGAGATCGAGGGACTCTCCCGGGAGCTGGAACGAAGTGGGTCCATGGAAGGCCACCTTATGTCACAGCATATGCGCGACGTTGAAAGACAGTTGAAGCGACTTACGTGGAGCCGGAATGCTTTTCCCGGTGCTGAGTACTCAGAAACTGACCCTGAAACACAGTTGCGCGTGGATGCATTGAATGCCTTGAATCCGGATGCCAATGACGGAGCCTCCTTTGTTACCTTGAAAGAGGTGGCGCTTGATCAATCCAACCCCGTGGTCCTGAGAACGCAGGCGGTCCACGTCCTTTCAGAAGCAGACGTCGATCTTTGCCTCCCGGTTCTCGTCACGCTCGCAAAGGAGGACACCAATGAATCCCTGCGCCTGCTTTCTCTGGACTACCTCGCCCAGGTACCGGGTGAGAAATCTGTCGGCGCGCTCATTGACGTCTTTCAACAAATTCCGCAGGAGCAGGGTGAGCTTTCCGCACATGTTTTCTATACAATTGCAGCGGTTGGAAACGATCAGGCGGTGGACTTCCTCTCTAAAGTTGCCCGGACCCATTCCGATATGACCCTGCGGCGGGAGGCTGTGTTCTACCTTGGATCCATCGGGAGCGAAAAATCGAGGACTGCACTCCAGACAATTCTCAAGGGAAAGTGATGGCCTCCCGACTGTAACATCCCGAGCAGATGACCCGTCTAACCCCTGAATCCTCAATCAGATACTGGTCAACTTGCCCTTGTCAAACACCGTCAAACACATCCGGCTTTACGCATGGCTTGCATGTTGTACCTCCATTGTAAGCCTTACCAACGCAAAGGAAGTGAAGGCACTTCGGGTCACCGTTCCCCTCTCAATTGATGGACGCCTCACCGAAGTCATATGGCAGCATCCCGGAGAAATCGATTTCACACAAAAAGATCCTGATGAAGGAAAACCTCCAACGCAGAAGACCGAAGTATGGGTCTGCTATGATGACCAGGCCCTCTACGTTGCAGCCCGGTTATACGACACGTCCCCCGATTCAATTGTCTCGCGTATAGGCCGCCGCGACGCCGATCTGAATGCGGACTGGTTTTATTTCGGTCTCGATTCCTACCATGATCGACGAACAGGATTTTTCTTTGGCGTCTATTCGGGTGGGACGGTGGTGGATGGAACTCTTTACAATGACTCATGGGATGACAATTCGTGGGATGGCGTCTGGGAATCCGCCACGGTCATCGATGAGCTCGGGTGGACAGTCGAAATGAAGATCCCCTATTCTCAAATACGCTTTGCCCGTCAGGACTCTTATGTTTGGGGTGTGAATTTCGCGCGTAATCTTGAACGCAGGAAAGAAGAATCGTTCCTCGTCATGGTGCCGAGGAACGAGAGCGGATGGGTTTCACGATTCGCGGACCTGAACGGGATAGAACAGATCAATCCGCCACAACGACTCGAGATCCTTCCGTATGTAGCGACAAGCGCCGAATTCACGCAGCATGATTCAGCTGACCCGTTTAATGACGGGAGTGAGCTTTTCGGAAACGCCGGTGCGGATGTGAAGGTAGGCCTCGGCAGCAATCTGACGATGAATGCAACAATCAATCCGGACTTCGGCCAGGTTGAGGTTGATCCTGCCGTGGTGAACCTGACACAATTCGAGACTTTTTTTGAAGAGAAGAGACCCTTTTTTATTGAAGGAGCAGATTTCTTGTCTGCCGGTTTCGGGGGTGCAAACAACAATTGGGGATTCAACTTTGGAACACCGGATTTCTTCTACAGTCGCCGGGTTGGTCGATCACCGCAGGGCGACGTGCAGCACGATGGTTACGAGGACGTGCCACGGAATACCAGTATCCTCGGAGCAGTAAAGCTCACAGGCAAAGCCAGTGACGGATGGTCGCTCGGAACTCTCCATGCAGTTACCGCACGCGAGTATGGAAAGGTCGACAGCTCCGGAGTCCGCTTCTCAGACGTTGTCGAGCCCATGGCGTACTATGGCGTCCTGCGGACTCAACTTGAAATCGAGCAGGGACGACATGCTATCGGTTTTATTGGTACGGCAACAGTAAGGGATCTGAACCAACCATACCTCCAGAGCGATTTCAACCAGTCAGCGTACTGTTATGGTCTTGATGGATGGACAACCCTTGATAGTGACGATGAGTGGGTCATGACGACATGGCTGGCTGGATCTACGGTGAACGCATCGGCTGACAAGATTGTTGGAGTTCAGGAATCAGCCCTTCGCTATTACCAGCAACCGGACCAGGATTACAAGGTCCTCGACAGCAGCCGGACTTCCCTTTCCGGTTACGGAGCGCGGGTCGCAATCAACAAGCAAAAAGGAAACTTTTATTTGAACTCCGCGTTCGGTGCGATGTCACCGGGCTTTGAAGTAAACGACCTTGGCTTCCAGTTCCGGGCGGACATCCTCAATGCACACCTCGTCTCGGGATATCGCTGGTTTACACCAGACGGGTTCTTCCGGCGGAAGGAGTTCAATCTTGCGACGTTCCGGTCACACGACTACGGAGGTCGGAGAATTGGTGAGGGATACTTTCTCTTTCACAGCGCAGAGTTCATGAACTACTGGGGCTATTTCCTTGAAGTGGGAATGAATCCGGCTTATGTCGACACGAGAAACACCCGGGGTGGCCCGGCCATGAGGACTACAAATGCATATTTCGCATCAACCGAGGTCTATTCAGATTCGAGGAAGCCCGTGGTTGCCGAAGTAGAAGTAGGAGCCGGGAGGTCGGAATCCGGTGGGTGGCGGATTGATTTCTATCCGGGGGTCGCATGGAAACCTGCTGCGGGAGTTGATCTTAGGGTTGCAGCGGGATTCACCAGGGATATCACGATCGCACAGTGGGTTGAGAACATCGACGATCCGACAGCGACAGCCACCTACGGGGCACGGTATGTATTCGGAACTCTGGACCAAACGGAGGTTTCTGCAAGCGTCAGGCTCGATTGGACGTTCACGCCGAAGCTGAGCCTTCAACTCTACCTCCAGCCTCTGCTTTCGGTGGGCTCGTATACGGACTTCAAAGAACTTCGCCAGCCGGATACGTATACGTTCAACAGCTACGGGAGCGGTGGATCAACAATCCAGAAGGGAGATGGTTCGTACACAGTTGATCCGGATGGGACCGGGTCCACTCAGAGTTTCACGTTTGACGATCCTGACTTCAACTTCAAATCACTTCGGGGAAATCTTGTTCTCAGATGGGAATACCTTCCCGGATCAACTCTGTATCTGGTCTGGACTCAAAACAGGACAAACGAAGATGACCCCGGTGAATTCAGCTTCCAACGGGACGTTGAAAACCTGCTGTCGGCAGGGACCGACAACGTCTTTCTCATTAAGGTGTCGTATTGGATCAATCCGTGAGCACAGGAGTGTCAACCAAATCACAGATCGCGATGTCTAACCGGATGCATGACAGATGTTTGGGGCTGCTCCGGTGGTGAAGAACGTGGTGGAATGGAGCAGCCCTGACTCTTTGCCCAATCGATGTTTCTCCAAATTTCAGGAGGTCCTATGAAGACAGCACTCATTATGGCTTCGTTACTGATTCCTTTCAGTATCGCTGAACCCCCGTCTGCCTTCGCGGTTTGCGGGCCAGACGATGTTGTGGTGATTGATGCGAAACCCGATGGGGGTGGTTGGCTCGGCGTTTCCATTCAGGACATGACGCCAGGGCTCGCGAAGTCAATGGCGGTAGACATCAAGAAAGGTGCGCTTGTCAACGAGGTTATCGAAGGGAGCCCTGCAGCCGACGCGGGGATCAGGGATGAGGACATCATCATCGAGTTCAACGGGAAGTCAGTCGATGGAGCGAATGACCTTGCAGGCAAGGTGCAGCAGGTAGAACCAAAGTCAACGGCAAGCCTGGTATTGATACGCGGAGCCGAGCGAAAGTCGCTGGAAGTGACCGTCGGTGAGGCAAGGCGGAAAAGAGTGCATGCCTTCACTCACCCCGTGCCGCCGATGGCTCCCAGATTTCACATGCTCATGAGTCATTCTTCACTCGGTATGGAGACCCAGGACATGACTGACCAGCTTGCGGGCTACTTTGGCGCGCCAGAGAATGAGGGAGTTCTGATTACAGCAGTTGAGGAGGATGGGGCCGCCAAAAAGGCGGGGTTGAAAGCGGGAGACGTCGTGCTGAAGGTGGGGAGTCAGACCATTAGGGAAGAAGATGACATCTGGGATGAGGTTGAAGAATACAAGAAGGGTGACAAGATACCGTTCGATATCATTCGCGACAAATCCAGGCAATTAGTCACCCTTGAAGTTGAGGATGACATGAATGAGTACTGGTTCCAGGGCTCGCATAGCGATATGGAATTTGAATTCGATCACGAATCCCTTGAAGATTTCGAGGATGAACTTCGCCGGGAAATTGAGGGAACGCCGGAAATCGATGAACTGAAGATTCGACTCAAGGAAATGGGAAAGCGCATCAAAGAATGGGGAAAGGAACTCAAGAAACAGTTCGAAAATATCGATTGGGTCAGGAGCTGACTCTTTCCATCGCCCCCAACGAACAGCATTCCTCGTCCTTACCAAATCTCATGATGTAACAAGCCTTCTCTGCCGGAGTTCGTTCTCCTGAATCGCTCACGCTGGGATTAACCAAAGCGACAAGAAGCGTCTCCTTTTGACCTATGAGCGAGACGGAAGTCTCGCTCTACAAATCAAGGTGCAAGAACTCAAGCAGTTCGCCTTGTAGAGCGACTCTCCTGAGTCGCTCACCCTTTGAAAATCCATTTTGTTTGTTTTGAACCGCCAGGTGTCAACTATCCCCTCCCCCCTGTAACTTCAAGAGCCATCACCCCGTAGGATAACCCATTCATCATCCAGCGGCAGCAAATGCCGGGTGCGATCCGCGCCTCAGAAGCTGACTTTCCAAACTGCTCAACCACAATTCTCCGGGAGGCATCATGAACCTTTTTAACTCAATGTTGCTGTTTGTACTGGCTGCAAGCCTGGCAATTGCTCCCTTGACAGGAAACGCTCAAACCATTTCTACACCTCAGCAGAGTCCTTCGGCTTCGGTCACCCAGGGCATTGGCCTGTCGGAAGTTACCATTGTCTATCACAGCCCCGGGATAAAGGGACGCAAAGTCTGGGGAGAACTCGTCCCTTACAATGATGGAAAGTCAATGCCGTGGAGAGCAGGTGCGAATGAAAATACGACCATCAGCTTCTCATCCGACGTCCTCATCGAAGGGAACCCTCTTCCCGCTGGGACATACGGGCTCCATATGCTTCCTACCACGGGGGATTGGACAGTCATTTTTAGCAAGAATTCTACTTCGTGGGGAAGCTTTACTTACAGGGAAGACGAGGACGCGTTGCGGGTCACTGTGACGCCTCAGGCTGCCTCACATGAAGAATGGCTCCGTTACGGATTTGAGAATCTGGAGCCGCTTGGCGTAACTGCCTACGTTCACTGGGAAAAACTCAAAGTTCCATTTCGTATTCAACTCGCCGGCGGACATGAATCCGTGCTGCAAAGTTTCCGGTTGCAGCTCCGGGGCGTGGCTGGTTTCTTTCCACAGGGGTTCGTCGCAGCCGCACAGTACTCTGCAAACAACAAGGTAGCACTGGATGAAGGGTTGACATGGGCCGATAGGGGGATTGCAAACGGAGGAGGATTCAACGCGCAAATCGTAAAAGCACAGCTTCTTACTCTTTCGGGAAAGCCTAAGCAGGCTGACAGCCTCACGAATGCAATGCTCACGGCCGCCAATGAGAATGAGCTGAACGCCTACGGCTATCAACTCATAAATCAGGGAAAAATTGATCAGGCAATCGAAATATTCCGCACAAACGTCAAGAGATACCCCGATTCCTGGAATGTGTACGACAGTCTCGGGGAAGGACTTGGCATCAAGGGTGAAACAGAGGAAGCAATCACCTGGTACAAGAAAGCCCTTGAGAAAAACCCGCCTGAAGCGCAGGCACAACGCATAAACCAGGTCCTCCAAACGCTTCAAACCAGGCTGTAATTGTCCTTCAAGGGGAGACCGCACTGCTCTCCCCTTTTATTGTCCCACCACCACTCAATCTTCCCCTTTCCCTGCACGACTGAGTCGTGCAGGGAAAGGGGAGGCAGGCTTACCACTCGCTCTTCGCCATTTCCGCTATTCGCAATTCACTCTTGCTCTCTGCACAACTGAATCGTGCAGAGACTGGGAAGGACCAAAACTTCCTTGTTCGATGTTCAGTGTTCGGTATTCACCTTGCCGTGCTAGCTCGATCCTGCCGTGTGAATAACGAACCTCCACTTCCTTGTTCGATATTCCTTGTTCAGTGTTCGATATTCACCTTGCCCTTCCAGCTTGTTCCAACCTTGTGAATATTGAATAAGGAATTAAGATTTAAGAAGTTTGTTTTTGTCCACCCTACATCAACATGTAGCAAACTCCTCCCCTCTCTTCCCGTCCTACTTCTCATACTCTTCGCCGCCCACATTGAAATGCAGTTCTGTGTCGGGTAAGTGTGTTGTATCTTGACCGGCGTTAACAGGAGCACATCGGTAGAAGGTCGTTCACTCATTTCAAAGGAGAAAAACATCATGAACAAACTAACGCTTCTCGCACTTGCCATCGGCATAAGCACAATGTCAGCAAAAGCCGACGTTCGCTTTGGAGGCGGCGCCCATGGCGGGTTATCATTCAGCTCGTTCCCGGATCCGATTGGTGAGTTCTATGGGATGGGATTCGGGGGTGGTGTCCACGGTGATCTGAAAATCATCGAACCCCTTGCCGTCCGGGTCAATCTGGACTACAACAGATTCGGGTCTGACAAGACCAAGCTTATGAACCAGTTCAGCGTCACCGATCCGCAGGGAAACCCGGTTCCGTTTGAAGTCGCCGGACTGGATGCAACAATGTTCGGGGTTACAGCCAACATCATCGGCAAGATTCCAACGGGATCGGCGGTCCGTCCCTATGGTATCGCCGGATTCGGCATCCATGTGCTGAGCGCCAGCGACCTGAAGATCACCTCGGGGGGACAAACGCTGCTCGATCAACCCTCCGGCGACGCAACGACCAATTTCGGAGTGAACTTCGGTGCCGGCACTGAATTCCTTCTGGGTTCAACAACCCTGTTCATTGAAGCAAAGTATGTCCTCGTCTTCACAGACAACAGTTCGGCCCATATTCCAATCACCTTTGGGGTTTCATTCTGATACGCATCGTGTGTATCTGTTCGTCGCACTGACGCCAGCAACATCACAAAAAGAAAATCAACCAATAATCCTTCACTGAATCATTCCAAACCATGACCAATCGCAGATCGCTCGTCGTTGCCTTCATGCTCAGCTTCCTCGTTGCGCCGCTGTCATCTCAAACAGGTGGAGGCTACTACATCAGTCGGACGGTGACATATCCCGACGCTGTTGTTGCAACGGAGGTCATCCCCATGAAGGTCCCCTCCAACCGCGAGGAGGTTGCGGCGATCGGGATGGGCAAGACACAGATCGCTAATGGCCTCGAGTTCAATGCGATGATGTACAATCCGGCCCTCCTGTCGCACAGTCGCGTTCGCGTAAGCCTCCCTGATATTCAACTCGGGATCCCCACGGAATCGATCAGCGCGTTCAGCTTTCTCGGTAACAACATCGAAGAGTTCCGGACCGGACGGTTTTTCCGGCTGATCAACGAAGGGCTTACCCAGCTGAGAACGGCAGCCACATTTGACGAGCAGCTTGCTGCATTGCAGAAGATTCAGGATGGATTGCAATTCCCTGCAGAACTCCAGCGTGAGG